>CATEWF010000056.1 GCA_949527715.1 uncultured Mycoplasmatota bacterium
GGTTCGAGTCCCATCGTCTCCGCCATTTAAAATAAAATAAAAGCAGCCAACTGGCTGCTTTTTTTATATTTTTAGTTCTTTTAATTCAGACTCATATTTTTTTGTAACCGATTTAAAACTTTTGTAGGCTTTTGAAAGTAGCGCCTCAATTTTCTTAATCTTTTTTGAATCAGTATCAAATTGTTTATTTTCAAAAACTTTAATTGTTTCTAAAAAAAATATCATAGCTGGTTGAGATGAAGCAAGATCATACCATTCATCTAGCTGTCTTCTTGCTTCCTTAAATCTAGAATCAAGCATCTTCTTAAGTTCTTGTTTTTTGTTCTTATTTGTTTTCTTTTTCATTGTGTTTATCCTTTTCTTTAGAGTCGCGTCTTTTGCTTCTAATTATTAAACCTACTCCAATTAATACTAATATAAGAAAAATAAGAATAACAAAGATTAATATAGCAATGAGCAATCTATTCATATAAACATTATATGAAACTATAATAAAAAAAAGGAGAAATGATATTTAATTATGATGAAAGTTCTGTTCTACGATGCAAAAGATTATGACAAGAAATCTTTTGACAAATATTTAAAAGATGTTAAAGATATAAAAGTTACTTATTTTGACGGTGCGTTTGATTGCTATACAGCAAAATTAGCAAAAGAGTACAAAGCAATTTGTATCTTTGTAAATGCAGAAGTTAATGCTAAATGTGTTAAGAAATTAAAAGAAGCAGGAATAAGATTAATCTTATTAAGATGTGCAGGTTTTAATAATGTTGATTTGAAAGCTTGTAAGGCAGCAAACATTACTGTTATGAGAGTACCGAGTTATTCACCTGAAGCTGTTGCAGAAATGGCTATGGCATTAGCACTTGCTGTTAATAGAAGAATTCATAAAGCTTATTTTAAAGTTTCACAAAATAATTTTTCATTATTAGGATTATTAGGTTTTGATTTTCACGGTAAAACAGCAGGAATAATTGGTACAGGAAAAATAGGTGCAGCTATGGCTAGAATATGTAATGGTTTTGGAATGAAAGTTTTAGCATACGATCAATACCAAAATAAAGATTTAAACTTTGTTCAATATGTTGATTTGAAAACATTATTAAAACAATCAGATTTAGTTAGTTTACATTGTCCATTAACACCACAAAGTCATCATTTGATTAAAGCAGAAACAATTCATTTAATGAAAGATGGAGTATTGTTAGTAAACACATCAAGAGGTGGACTAATTAAAACATGTGATTTAATTAAAGGAATTCGTAGTAAGAAATTTTCTGGTGTTGGATTAGATGTTTATGAAGAAGAAGGAAAATATGTATATGAAAACCTTGAAGATTCGATTCTCGATCAATCAACAGTTTCGAGACTTTTATCTTTTCCTAATGTAATTATTACATCTCATCAAGCTTTCTTTACAGTTGAAGCGTTGGATGCAATTGCAAAAACAACAGTGAATAATGCAATTAGTTATTTTAAGAAAAAACCAATTGTTGAGAATATAGTAGAGAGTAAGTAAAAAAAGCAAGCAATTATTTACCTGCTTTTTTTGTTAATACTTGAACACCTTTGTTAGTTACTAAGATAGAGTCTTCTACTCTAACTCCGCCAAAACCCGGTTGATACACGCCTGGTTCAATTGTGATAATTGAGTTATTAAGAATTTTTTCTTTATAGTTTGGTTTGACGTTTGGTAATTCGTGAATTTCAACTCCTACACCATGTCCTGTTCCGTGAACAAATAAATCTGCATATTCTTTGTTTCTAGATATGTATTCACGGCACACACCATCCAAATATTTACCAGAAACACCAACCTTTGCTTTCTTAATACCTAATTTATTAGATTCCAAAACTAAGTTATACATTTCTAACATTTTCTTAGAAGGTTTACCTAATCAGAATGTTCTTGTAATATCTGAACAATAACCTTCATATATACAACCAATATCACAAGTGATAAATTCGTTATTCTTTAATTTACGATTAGTTGATTGGTGATGAGGATTTGCTGTATTTTCACCAAATGCAACAATTAAATCAAAACTTGTAGCTGTTGCTCCTCTATTTAACATATAAATAGTTAACATTTGTTTAACTTGTTTTTCAGTCATTCCAAGTTTAATAGTTTTTCTTATATAGTTCATTGCATCAGCTGCAATATTCATTGATTTTCTAATACTTGTAATTTCTTCTTGCGTCTTTGAAGCACGAAGAATACAAGTATCAACTGGAGTTAATTTAGGACCAAGTTTTTTTAAAACATAGTTAAAGTCTGAATAACTAATGTAATCATTTTCAAATAATAATGTTTTAATTTTTAAATCTTTAACTAATTTTTTAAGATCATTAAATTCGTTATACAAAACACACTTAACATTGGTTAATTGATCTTTACAACATTCATAATCTCTTGCATCAATAACTAAGTAAGTATCTTTCTTTGTTACTATAGCATATCCAAAAGTTGTATTTGCCCCAGTTATTCAAAAACGATTGTAAGTAGAAATAAAAACAATGGCATCAGCATTGTTTTTTGTCAATAATTTAGATACAATGTTTTTCTTATATATATAAGAAGACTTAGTCATTACTTAGCCTTTGTTTCTTTATGAACTGTAGTTTTTTTACAGTGTTTACAATATTTCTTTAATTCTAATTTTTCTGGTGTAGACTTAGGATTACGTTTAGTCAAATAGTTAATGTGTTTACATTCTGTACATTCTAGTCTAACTTGTCTTTTAACTGCCATAGTAATATTCCTTATGTGTTATTAAATATTATACTATTATAATATCTACATAAATAATAACGAAAGGAATTAATGTATGGACCCGTGAAGTTGTCTTTTTAATTTAAAGAATGGAACAAAATCCATATGTTTGTTCTGCTTCTAAATTATTAAAATTACATCACTCGTCTTTTTTAAGTTAATTAAAAAAGATTATGAGTATTAAAAAGAGAAAAAATTTTAAAAAACCAACAATATCCCAAGAATACAACAAAAAGTTGTTATCTTTTTCTGATGAAAAAATTACTGAAACATATAAAGATTTAAACTCTTCTGAAAATGGTTTATCTATTAAACAAGTTGAAGTAAATTCTGAAAAATACGGGATGAATAATGTTATATCTAACAAGAAACACCATTGATATAGTTTTATGCTTTCTGCGTTTTTTACTCCATTTTCAATTGTGTTAATGGTAATAGCATTGTTAAATGTATTAATTCCTAATACTCACGGAAAAATTGATCCAACAAGAGATAACTGGATTTGTTTTGGAATCATTTCAGCAATGATAGTAATTTCTGGATTCATCAGATTTTTTCAAGAGATGAGATCATATAGTTCTTCTGAGAAATTGAAGAAAATGATCACTACTACAACTGCTGTTGAAAGAAATGGAGTAAAGAGAGAAATTCCTATTAGCGAAGTGTGTGTAGGTGATGTTATTCATTTGGCTGCTGGAGATATGATTCCTGCAGACTTAAAAATTATTAATGCTAAAGATTTATTTATTTCTCAATCTTCTCTTACCGGTGAGTCTGAACCTGTAGAAAAACTTGTTATAAATAAATCTAATTCTTTACAGGCACTAGATAGAGATAATTTATGTTTTATGGGTACAACTGTATCAAGTGGTACAGCTAAAGGAATTGTTGTATCTGTAGGTATGAATACTTATTTTGGTAAAGTTGCTAAAAGTATTCAAAATAAAAAACCAAAAACAAATTTTGACAAAGGTATTAAATCGGTTAGCTGATTATTAATCGGAACAATGCTTATCATGACTATGATAGTATTTATTCTTCGTGGTGCATTAAGTATTGAAACAGAAGGTAATCCTTGAGTTGAAGCTTTAGAGTTTTCTTTGGCAGTTGCAGTGGGTATTACCCCAGAAATGCTCCCGATGATTGTTACAGTTAATTTAGCAAAAGAAGCATTTAAATTATCTAAACAAAAAACCATAGTTAAGAATATTAATTCAATCCAATCATTTGGTGCAATGGATGTGTTGTGTACTGATAAAACCGGAACACTAACAGAGGATAGAATTGTTTTAGAAAGACACATTAATCTTGATGGCAAAGAAGACAATAGAGTTTTAGTCTATGGTTATTTAAATAGTTTTTATCAAACAGGATTAAAAAACTTATTAGATTTAGCAATAATTGAAAAGGCTGAAACAGCTGGATTTAATAGCAATCTTTTAGAATTTAAAAAGATTGATGAGATTCCCTTTGATTTTAAACGTAGAAGAATGTCAGTTGTTTTAAGTGACAAAGCCGGAGAAACACAATTAGTGACAAAAGGAGCTATTGAAGAAATTGTTTCAGTTTGTACTTATGCCGAAATTAATGGTGAAGTTAAAAAACTTAATGATGAATTAAGAGAAAAAATTAAAAATACTGTTCATGAATTATCTGAAGAAGGTATGAGAGTTATTGCTATTGCAATAAATAATAATAGACTAGATAAAAAAACAGATTTTTCTGTAAAAGATGAATCTAATATGCGTCTAATAGGATATATTGCTCTTCTTGACCCTCCTAAAATGTCAGCAGCAGGAGCAATTCAAGCACTTCAAAAACGTGGTACAGAAGTTAAAGTACTTACAGGTGATAACGAATTAATTGCTCAATATGTTTGTAGACAAGTAGGAATTAAAATAGACAAAGTTTTATTAGGAAGTGATGTAGAAATGATGTCTGATGAAGAATTAAAAAATACCGTTATGAGTGTTAATGTATTTGCTAAGCTTTCACCAGAACAAAAAGAACGTGTAGTATTAGCAATTAAGAGTAACAAACATATTGTTGGCTATATGGGTGATGGCATTAATGATGCACCAGCAATGAGAGCAGCTGATATTGCAATATCAGTAGATACTGCAGTTGATATCGCAAAAGAATGTGCTGATATTATTTTATTAGAGAAAAATTTAATGGTACTTGAAAATGGTATTATTGAAGGTAGAAAAACTTTTGCTAATATTATTAAATACATTAAGATGACTGTATCATCTAACTTTGGTAACATATTAAGTATTTTGATTGCATCAATTTGATTAAGATTTGATCCAATGACTTCATTGCAAATATTAATCCTTAATATGATTGCTGATTTTTGCCAGTTTGCGTTACCGTGAGATGGCGTCGATACTGAATATATTGAAAGACCACAAAACTGGAATGCAAAAAGTATTTTGAAATTTATGTTGGTTATAGGACCAATAAGTACAATATTTGATGTTACTACATTTGCTATTATGAGATATGGTTTTGGTTGGTGCCCAGCAAATGGTACGGTTGAGTTATTTCAAACAGGATGGTTCTTAGTAAGTTTGTTAACTCAAATGGGAGTAATTATTGTTTTAAGAACTTCAAAAGTTCCATTATTTCATTCTCGTCCTTCTTTGCCCATTACATTATCAATTTTATGTTTAGTTATGGTTGGTTTAATGTTTGCATTAATTCCGAACCTAAACTTTGGTGGTTTTGTAAGTTTAACTAAACATGCATCAATGATCGGTTATGCTTTCTTGATTTGTTTGGGATATTGTTTGACTGCTCAATTAGGTAAAGTATGTTACAAACATACTTTCCATGAATGGTTATAATTAAATTAATATGAAATATACATATACTCCAATAGGTGTTTGTTCAACAAAATTTGAATTTGATATTGAAGACAACAAAATAAATTCTTGTAAAATCACTAATGGTTGTCCAGGTAATACTATGGGCGTTAGCAAACTAATAGTTGGAAAAACAATTGATGAAGTTATTGATACTCTTCAAGGAATCGATTGTAGAGGAAGAGGAACAAGTTGTCCTGATCAAATAGCAAAAGCCTTAAAAGAGTTTAAAAATAAATAAAAAATTTTGAACTTTTTTATGATAAAAAAGAGAGTTTTTTGAGCCTCTATTTTTATTTTGGTGGTAAGATTAATCTACTACAAATATAGGAATTTATAATATACACGAAGAAAGAATATAAATATTCAAATCTTAAACAAGGAACTAATACATCAGGGAAAGTCACGTTAGAACCATCTAAGAAAACAAAGAAAAGAAAACCTGGAGTCAAACCACCAAGAACA
>CATEWF010000057.1 GCA_949527715.1 uncultured Mycoplasmatota bacterium
ACCAATTGAAGAACAATTAGATTCTTTGGCAAAAGTTAATTTTGTAATAAATGTTGGGACTCTTGAAATTGGTTCTAGAGAAGTGAGATCATCAATGAAAGAACCATCAGCAATACTAGTTACTCTTGCAGGAATTTCCATAGTGTCACAATTTTTAAAATTGTCTTTATAAATAGGAGAAGTTGGATCGTTTAAAAAAGCATCTTTAAATCCTAATAAGACATTGTTTTCATCAATATCATAAACACTTTCTGGTAATGCTTTTATTGATTGTTGATTACTACACCCACAACTTGTAGAAGTAATAGTAATTGTTGATCCAATTGCAAATATTCCTGCAAAGCAGGTTAAAATTTTTAATAATTTATTTTTCATATATTTATATTGTATTGTTTTTTAAACATAAATTAATTTTATCTTAAAAACCAGAAATTAGAATTGGCTAACAATAATTGTAGATTGTTAATATAATCATATTTATATGATTAGTCGTTACTCAAATAAAAAAATGGAAAATATCTGAACTGTTAAAAATAAGTTCAGAACTTATTTAAAAATTGAAATCTTAGCATGTGAAGCTTGAAGTGAATTAGGAATTATTCCAAAATCTGATGTTGATAAAATCAAAACCAATGCAAAATTTAATGTTAAAAGAATTGAAGAAATCGAAAAAATTACTCATCATGATGTTATTGCTTTTACAAGAAATGTTAGTGAGTCACTAGGTAGTGAAAAACAATGAGTTCACTATGGTTTGACTTCAACAGATGTTGTTGATACTGCCAATGGATATTTACTAAGACAAGCAAATAAGATCATATTAAATGATCTTACTGATTTCATGGAAGTTTTAAAAACCAAAGCAATTGAATACAAAACATTACCATGTATCGGTAGGACTCATGGCATCCATGCAGATATTACTACTTTTGGTCTTAAATATGCTTTATGATATGAAGAAATGAAACGTAATTTAAGACGTTTTAAATTAGCAGCTAAAGATGTTGAAGTAGGTAAGTTATCTGGTGCTGTTGGTAATTTTGCTAATAATTCACCATTTGTTCAAGATTATGTATGTAATAAATTACATATTGCAAGCGCTAATATTTCAACTCAAGTTATTCAAAGAGACCGTCACGCTTATTATTTGGCAACACTTGCTGTTATTGCTTCAACAGTTGAAAAGATTGCAACCGAAATTAGACACTTACAAAGAACTGAAGTTCATGAATTAGAAGAATTCTTTGCTGCTGGTCAAAAAGGTTCATCTGCAATGCCTCATAAACGTAATCCAATTTCATCTGAAAACATGTGTGGATGTGCAAGAGTTATTAGAGGTTATATGATGACTTGCTATGAAAATGTTAACTTATGACATGAGAGAGATATCTCTCATTCATCTGCTGAAAGAATTGTTCTTCCAGACGCTACTATCTTATTGGATTACATGCTAAAAAGATTTACTAAACTTGTAGCAAACCTAACAATTTTCAAAGAAAATGTGTTAGGAAACATTTATAAAACAAATGGTGTAATCTTTGCTCAAAGAGTAATGAACCAATTAATTACTCATGGATTTAGTCGTGAACAAGCATATGATACTGTTCAACCAATTGCAATGGATGCTTATTTTAATAACAAACAATTTAAAGATCTATTGTTGAAAAATAATACTGTAATGTCTAAGCTAAATAAACAAGATGTTGAAGGTTGCTTTACATTAGAGTATTACCAAAAACATGTAGATGAAATCTACAAAAGAGTTGGTATAGAAAAATAAAAAGTTGGTCAACCACTTTTTTAAAAATAGAATAAGTCTTCAAACTTACAATCTAGTACTACACAAAGCAGTAAAGCTAATTTTGTAGTTGGATTAAAAACTTGCTTTTCAATAGATATTATTGTCTGTCTTGTAGTACCTACAAGATTAGCTAATTGTTGTTGGGATAAGTTTTTCTTATTTCTTATTTTTTTTAAGTTGTTTTGAAGTATTAATTTCTTTTTCATATTACATGACGCCAACATTTGTTAGTGTATATAAAATTATCATTAATATTCCAGCACATCCTTCTAACACTCCACCAAGAATAATTCCGAAGTATTTTCTCTTAGCAATAAAGTATTGCAAGAAATAAAAGATTGATGCTCAAACAAAACAAGTTCCAGCTAAAGCATAAATTGCTGAATAATGACCAAGCGATCCTTCAACAATCATCATTATTACTGCAAAGATTGCTGCAATAATTAAAGCAATTCAACAAGATTTATTAATCTTGTTAGATTCCATTTCACCGATTGGGTGCTTAACTTTTGCTTTTTCCAAAATTTCTTTCTTTTCCATTTTTTCTCCTTTAAAATATGTGTAAAGTTTTCTTTACATTAATAGTATACACAAAAAATATAAAATGTAAAGTTTTATTTACATCTATTCATCACTTAATATTTTGATAAATGTATCTTGTGGTATTGAAACATTACCAATTAATTTAAGTTTCTTTTTACCTTCTTTTTGTTGTTCCAATAATTTTTTCTTACGACTAACGTCTCCACCATAACATTTAGCAAGAACGTTTTTATATAGTGCTTTAATATTTTCTCTAGCAATAATCTTTCCACCAATTGCTGCTTGAATTGGAATTTCAAATTGTTGTCTTGGAATGTGTTCTTTTAATTTTTCACAAAGTTTCATTCCTTTTGCTCTAGCAAAATCACTATGACTAATCATAGATAAAGCATCTACTTTTGTACCATTTAAAAGAATATCTATTTTTAATAGATTTTGTTTTTTATATTGTGTAAATTCATAATCCATTGTGGCATAACCACGAGAGATTGTTTTCAAATTATCAAAGAAGTTATAAATAATTTCACCTAATGGAATTTCATATATTAATCTTCTACGAATATTGTCAATGTATTCAAGATCAATATATTCACCACGTCTGTTGTGACACAAGTCCATAATTCCACCTATATATTCTTCTGGTGTAATTATTGAAAGTTTAACAAATGGTTCTTCAATATATTTAATATAAGTTCTGTCTGGTAACTTAGAAGGGTTATCAATCATCATCTCTTCGCCATTTGTTAAAAGCACTTTGTACTTAACACTTGGAGCTGTAAGGATTAAATCAATTCCATATTCTCTTTGGATTCTTTCACGAATTACATCCATATGTAATAATCCTAAAAACCCACAACGGATACCAAAGCCTAAAGCTTTTGAAGTTTCATATTCATAAGTTAAAGACGAATCCGATAAAGAAATTTTTGCCATTGCTTCTTTAAGATCATCAAATTTTGAATTATCAATTGGATAAATACCACAATAAACCATTGGTAAGATTTTTTTATAGCCTTTTAAAGGCATATCTGCAGGATTATCATAATCAGTGATAGTGTCTCCGACACTAATATCTTTTGCTGTTTTGATACTTGCAGCTACTCATCCTACTTCTCCTGATACTAATTGATCTTTATTAATTGATTTAGGTGTTCTAATACCTAATTCAGTAACAATGAAGTCTTTTCCTGAAGACATCATTTTAATGTGTTGACCAACTTTAAGAGTACCATTTTTGATTCTGATTAAACAAATAACTCCTTTATAAGAGTCATAGTAACTATCAAAAATTAATACTTGAAGTTTACCGTTATCATCTCCAATAGGAGATGGTACATAATTGATAATTGATTCTATAACTTGTTCAATATTTAATCCGGTTTTAGCTGAAATGCATGGAGCATTTGAACAGTCTAAACCAATTAAGTCTTCAATTTCTTTTTTGGTAGCATCAATGTCTGCAGTTGGTAAATCAATTTTATTAATTACAGGAATAATCTCAAGATTATTTTCTAAAGCAAGATAAACATTTGATAATGTTTGTGCTTCGATTCCTTGAGAAGCATCAACAACTAATAATGCTCCTTCGCAAGCAGCTAAACTTCTACTTACCTCATAGGTAAAATCAATATGTCCGGGTGTATCTATTAAATGAAAGGTGTAATCATTATTATCCTTATCATAATGATAGTGTAATTGAATTGCATTCAATTTTATAGTAATTCCTCTTTCTCTTTCAATATCCATTGAATCAAGAATTTGGTCTTGCATTTCTCTTTTTTCTAAACCGTGCGTAATTTCAATAATACGATCAGATAAAGTTGATTTACCATGATCAATATGAGCAATAATACTAAAATTACGAACTAAAGATTTATTCATTCTTTGATATTCTTTCTAAATATGCATCAAAGTATTTATAAAATTCTTTAGGTTGATCAATAGAAATACAATGTCCTGCACCTTTAATTACATGAATTTCTAAATCATCCAAATGATTTGAATAATTCTCTCTTGTATCTCTTAGAGGAATATAAATATCTTTATTACCTAAAAATAATAATGTAGGAACACTAATTGATTCAAGTGCTGCTTGAATTCTATTTAGTGCTGGTAAGTTAAGAATGTTGAATAAAAGTGGCAAATAATCATTTTTTTGACTTTTCATTTCTTTTAAGTAAGTAGCAAGAGTTGGCGTTTTGTTTTGTTTTGTTAGAATTTCTTTAATAGTTTGAATAGCTTTCTTTGTTGAATAAAGAGAACGCATAACAACACGCTTGTTATGTGGTGCTTCAAGAATAATAGCTTTTAATTCTTTTCTAAAATATTGTTCACCAGCAATGATTGTAGTAATACTTCCACCCATTGAGTGTCCCATAATAATAAATTCTTCAAGATTAAAAGATTTAATTTTTGTTACACAAAAATCTACTAAAAAATTTAAATCAACATCTTCAATTTTAAAACTTTTTTTATTACTACCGTGAGCTGGTAAATCAAAATTATAAAAATTATATCCGCATGATTCCACATGTTTTTTTAATTCTGGATGATCATCTTTAGATGCAGAAAAACCGTGAATGTAAATTAAGTTTTTGCTATTTTTTTTCGTTTTAGTTTTTTTCATATTCTTGCTATCAAGTTTTTATTATTATATCTAATGTATAATAACTTAATAATGAAAAACATAATTAATTCGCACGATTTAATCAAAGATTTAATTGATCATAACTTAACTGTTGATGATAAAAAAATGTTTAATTTTTATATTAAAAATTTTAACTTCAACACAGTAATAGCAAACTATAGTGATGTTTTTTATGATAATCCAGCTAAAAAACATTATGATAGTGATGCTACATCATCTCATTTAATTAATTTATATAAGTTTGATCATGATTTAGGCAACCACATTTTAAGATATATTCTAGTAATTGAAAAAATGTTAAATACTAATGTTGCGTATGAAATTATCAATCAATTTCATATTATGGACAAATGTTTATTTAAAATTAATGAAAAATATATTAACCAAAATATATTAACTAATTTTAAAGATGTTGAAACTCATCTTTCTCTAAAAATGTTTTTACATTCTTTAGTAAAATATTGTTCAACTAACACAGTGACAAAAAAATATTACAACGGTGCAGGAAGAGATGAAATAAAAAAATGAGAAAACTGTCCTTTAGACATCATGTGTTTGACGTGAAGCTTTTCGACAACATTTTCTTTGTTTATTGCCCTTAATGATTCAGTAAGAAATAGAATCATTAATAATTTTGGGTTATATCCCAAACATTTGTTTGGATTTATAGATTTTATGAAAAATATTCTTCATATAAGAAATTTGATTTCTCATAATTATGTTATTTTTAATGCTAATGTTAAATATCAATCACAATCATTAAATGATATTTATGAATTTATTTTTAGTAAAAAAGTTGATCATATTTCACCATTTAATTTAACTGAAATGATTCAACATTTTGCTTTTAATAAAACATTAGTTTCTAACACTATGTATTATTTTAAGAAAATGGATATTCCTTCCAAATTTAAAGAAAAAATTATTTCTGAGTTAAACAAATAATTATGAGTAAGGTCTTATACAAAAATTATCATTTAAGTTTATACAAAACAGAACGTGGTTTTATTTATGCTCAAAGAAGAAATGTAAATTCAACAGCTTCTTTACTTTTTAAAAAAGTTAAGAAT
>CATEWF010000058.1 GCA_949527715.1 uncultured Mycoplasmatota bacterium
CAATTAGTTTGACATGTTGTAATTTTTGCATCATCTCTTTCAAATTCTAATGTATTAACTTGAAGTGTATATGTGATTATATTATGAGCATTATATGTTATTTTATTTGTATTTGATGCATGCCCAGCTTCTTGTCTTGTAATTTCTACTTTAGTATCTATAGATGATTCACATTTATATGAACATTGTGTTGGATCACCTCCTGTTAAGACTACATCTTTTGTTCCAGCATCATTTTCCATTGCAGTTTGTGTAATTGATTTAACTATGATAGCAGCTTGACCAATTTGTGTAAAATGATTTGTAATTGGTAATATAGGTGCATTATATTCTTTAGTATTATCACATTCCCAAAAACGTCTAATTTCACCTACTAAGTGAGGTGGTACTTGACACCAAACTAATCCATTTAAAGTAGTTCTAATTTCTTCTTCAAATTCTCCTAATATCCTATTAGGATAAAGTCTCCATGCCTGTAAAGCTAATTGATCTGTGAATGGAATAATTAATTCCATTTTAATTGGAACAGAAGGATTATCTGTAGCATCATCCGCTGTTTGTTGAAACTTTTCTAATGGAATATACACACCTGCTACGTTAGGGGACATATTCATAACATTTTCCCATAGAGAGTGAGAGTGAGGGGCAGCTGATTTATGATCACGTGGTCTAATACAATTATATGCAAATGATTCTCTAACCATATCTTGTTGATGATAATTATCAACCAATTTTCCATCAACCCAAAAGAATAATTCATCAATGATTTCAACTGCATCTTTAAATCCTATAAATATATGTTGAAGATTTTTGCTATCAGAAGCTTTTTGTATTGATTCCGCATTAGTTGTGTCAATAAGTGATCCATTTGGAAAATCATTTCTTAATTTAACATTAAATTCTACAGTCATATTAATAAAACCTTTTTCAATTTGTGAAATAGAATGTCCAGAATGTGTTAATCTTAATTTAGTTTTAACTCCTATTGGCACTGAAGGGTCCTTATCATGACAGTTTTCATTAACAATTGAGAAAGTATTATCACCTCCATTCTTCTGAACTAAACTACGTAATGTATTATTGAAAAAGTTTAAAACATCACCTTCATCATTACCAGTATTCTTGAACTGTGCGTTTTGATATGTCATTTAATTTTATAGAATAAAAAAAATAAAAAATAATTTTTTATTAACTAGAAATAAGTAAAAAATGGCATTTGGAGCTTTTATTAAAAGACTAACGGGTAAAATAAAGAATATAGGTGAGAAAGTCAAAAATAAAGTTCTTCCAATTATTAATAAAGGTGCTGAAATAGTTCAAAATACAGTGGCCCCTGCAATCACTAGTATAGGTGAACAAATAGGTGGTAATTTTGGTAATACACTTCAAACTATTGGCACAACTGCAGGTAATATTGCAGGAAAAGTTGGTAAATGGACTTCAACTGGTAAAGAGAAATTCTTGCAACCTTCTTATGGTCCAGCTTAAGAATACATCTTTAATCTAATATTTTCATCTAAAGGTGGATCTTGTGGTGGTATAATTTTAATTAATCTAATTAATAGATTACATGTTTCAATAATGACTAAGCAACCTAATAACAAAGTAATTATGAACATTTTGAAATATATTTAAAATATTTTTTTAATCTTTAAAATTTATCAAATGGATATTAAAATAATTGAACCAATTAAAAATTACTTGAAAGAATTTAATTCTATAGAAGAGTTCAATAACTTCTATTCTTTGAACAAAGATGAGCTAAATCAGATGACAACTCATAAATTAAACAAGATGTATAATGTAAAAGGATATAGAATTACTAAGATTAAAGGTGAATTAATGTTAAAGAAATGGGATGAAAATAATAAGAGAGATGAAGAAGAATTATTATTTGATAAATTAACTAAGAATGCTGAAGAAATAAATAATAGATTTAATAAGAACACAGAAGAGATAAATAATAGATTCAATAAAAATACTGAAGAAATTAATGATAGATTTAATAAGAACACAGAAGAAATAAACTTAAATATTTCAAAGATTAAAATTACAACTGATGAAAAACTTAAGAAATATCAAGAAGAGATTAATGGAATTAAAAATGATATTAGTAATTTAAATGATGAAATATTAGAAATAAAAGATGATATTAAAAAAATTAAATTAACAATGAATGATGTAATTAATTTTATTAATAATAACTTAATTAAGAATGAATAAAAGTTTCACCACCATCTATGACCTGCACAATCAAAATAGGATGAGAATCTGGATCATTTTTTTGCTTCACAGTTAATTGTGAATATATTCCATAAAATTCTTTGAAATCAAGATTACTAGCAGATTGTGAATAAATATATCTTAATTGTTGTTTATTAAATCCTGGGAATAAATATAAAGTTGTAATTTCATTTTTGATATGAGGTTTAATACCTTTCCATCCTTGTATCAATAAATAAAATGTTAAATTATTATGTCTACATCTTCTTAATAATTGACTAAAGAATGATTCTTCTGATGAAAATAATTTTGAATTACTAATATCATCAAATAATATTAAAGTATGTAAGAATTTCTTTTCAAAGTTTTCAACTTGTAATAAATCAAATAATTCTTCTTTTTGAACTGGATCAATTTCATTCTTAGTTCTTTCTCTTCTAATTTTATAATATAAACTCTTAGCCGTAATAATTTCATCAATACAAGCAACTGCATCCTTTTCACTTACTATTATAACAGGTATTTCAATTAAACTTTTTAATGTTTGCCAACTTCTATCATTCTCTTCACCATCTTTTGTAATATAAACTAATAAATGATGAGTATTCATATAACCTATTTTTATAATTTCTTCTAAAGCAATAACAGTTTTACCTAAACTTTGTTTTCCTACAATAACATTTACACTATTATATCTAGTTAATATATCAGGATGAATTTCTGCAATAAATGAACCTGAATTAGAAGTTTGTTTAGCTTTTAATTTAGCTCTGATTTTTCGTTTAATACCTTCAGCAAATGATTCATCATCACTATCATTATTATTATTGTTTAAATTATTATCACTATCATCAAAATCTGACATTTTTTATAACTTACAAAAAAATTTTTTTTATAATATTTACTGTGAATCAAATGTTTGAGCAGCTGATTGAATAGCTTTAGCAAATGCAGCTGCTAAATCTTCTTTAAAATGTTCTTGGTCATCTAATTCACCAGATTTCATTTGATCAATAATACTATCAACTTGTAAATTATATTCTAATTGAATATTCCTTTTGGCCTTTAATCTTTCTTGATCTTCTGCAGATCTGCATCCATACTTTTGATATAATGGTTTTAATACTAATTGTTCCCAAATAATTGGATAAGCTTTATTTAATAATCTCATTTTATCAACAGGTATCAAATCATAATAATCAGTTTCAGCCATTGCTTGTTCTGTAATAGGTGATAAAACATATTTCTTTAATTTATTTAAAGCTGATAATTTACGAGGTTCTTTTTTATTTTGTAATTCTTTAACCATTTTCTTAAGTTCTTGAATTTCACTTATATTATTATCTTGTTGAGTTGTACTAACTGTTCTTTTGATTTTACCAGGCATATTTTAAAACTATAAAAAAATTTATTTTTTTTCACAAAGCATTTGCTTTATATAAAGTTTTTTTATCGTCTTTTCTTTCCTCTACCAGAAGAACGTTTTGTAGTTTTTCTTTTTCCAGGCATTATTTAACAAAAAATAAAAAAATTATTTTATTTTTTATTCTTTCTTTTTAAAACGTAAAGGCTTTCTATCATATTTCAAATCTTTCCTAAATGTATTAACTTTTAATTCAGTATCATCCCCATGAAAATTAACATCATCTTTAGGTTTAGGAATATCTTCTTCAGTTTTTAATTCAACTACTTGAACTTCAGATGATGGATTTGTTATTCTTAAAGGTTTAGGTTTATCAAATTTATTAACTTTATGTTTACTCTTTTCTTCTTCTTCTTTCATTTGTTTATTGATAGAAGTAGTTGTACTTCTAGCTTGTTCACTTCTAAATCTTAATGGAAGATTCTTACGTTTAGTATTATTAGGTAAACGTGAAGCAGTATAAGGTTTAATAAATTCACTCATAGGTTTTTGTATAGGAGAAAAAGTTTTATTATTTTCTTTTTCTTCAACAGAATAATGTGGAACTAATTGTTTAGTAATTCTAAGTGGTTCTTGTTTCTTTACAAAAGCTGGTCTATTTGTTTGTTTAAGAATAGGTTTAAATTTTGGAACTGATTGAACTTGTTGAATTGATTGTTGAGGAATTTGAACTTGTTGCATAGGTTGAATTGATTGTTGAGGAATTTGAACTTGTGGTATTTCAGAAATTGGTTGCAAAGGTTGAACATCAGAAATTGGTTGAAATGAAAATTGATTCATTTGTTGACTTACTTGAGAAGCAGTTTGTGGTTTAGCAGATTCACCTTTTACATTATTTTGAGTTAACCAAAGACGTCTTAAACTGACCCCAGGGTTAGCTTTTTCCATTAAACTCATTATACCGTTTTGAAATGGTTTTTGAACTATGTTTTGTGGATTAGTCATTATACTAGGGGAAGTTTGTTGTTGAGTAGGTGGAACATATCTATTACCAACTCTATAACCCCCACCACTACTACCAATATAAGAACCCGTATTATAACCTACTCTGTTTAAAGAAGTTTGTTGTTCTCTTTTTTGTTTTTCCTTAATGTTATTTATTTCACTTTCAATTTCTTTTATAGCAACATCTAAATCTTTATTTTTATATTTATCTTCATCATAACCGTTTAATCCTGTTTCCTCTCTTAATCTATTTAATGTTTGTAATTTCATTTCAAAGAATTCTTTTTTCTTAAGTTTGTTTGTCAAAAATTCTTCAGCTTTTTCAACACATCTAGAGGCCGTTCCTTCTTTTGAAAATTGATTCATTAAACTTTTAATTTCTTTATCTATATCATCTTTATGAGTTCCATTACGAATTAATAAATCAGTAAACTTAGATGAATTATTATAAAAAGCAGTTTTCATATCTTCATGATTATTTAATGTATCAGTCAAACTAGTTATTGCACTTTCAATTGTATCAAAATCTTTTAACAATAATTCACGTGATTTCTTATTATCAATTTTATCACTATATTCTGAATATAATAAGAAGTATTTAACATTATTGGAATTATGTTTATTTTCATTGAATAATATGTTTAATGTTTTTGTACTGCCTTTATTTTTCTCAAGATATTTCTTTAAATATTTTTTAGCAAGTTCATCTTCCAATAATTTTTCTAAATCTTCTTTAACATTTCTTTGTTCCTTTTCTAATATATTCACCTTTGCTTGATTATCTTTAGCCCCTGATAATAAAGTATTAAGCTCAGAATCTGTATAATTATAATCACGTTTTAATTCACCTTTTATAATCTCTATTAATATTGAATTTCTACCATCTAAATAAGTTTTATTATTTTTCTTTAATTCTTCAATATTAATATTTGTTTGAAAAAGTGATTGATATCTTTTACCTAAATTTTGCATTTCTTCACCTTTATATGATGCATCATCATTATGTTTATCATTTAATAATCTCTTTAAATCATTTATTGTTTCTTCATTAATATTATTATATTCTTTTGATACATCTTGTCCTGATATTTGTTTAATTTCTCCTATATACCAATCACGTTGTAAAGTTAATTTACATTTATTAATATCCTCTCCAAATTTATTAATTAAATCTGTAATTTTCCAATTATTATTAGTATATTTATTGAAATTGGTTAATAATTCAGTAATCTCTTTTTCAGAATATGGTTTATACTTATTATACTCTGATTCTATTTCTGCTGATTCTTCTGCTATTGATAATCCTTTAGAAGGTTTATATTCTTTACCAGTTAATTCTTGATATTTCCATTTCCTATTAAGATTCTCAATTAAAGCTAATGCATCTTCAACATTATATTTAGTATAAA
>CATEWF010000059.1 GCA_949527715.1 uncultured Mycoplasmatota bacterium
TATATTAAAAGAGTAGATGGTTTAATAAAATTTAATCATTTACATGAGATTATTTGTTTATTAAATTTATAGACGTATAAGTTTAAAAACTAAATGATCTAGGTGATATAAAAGAGATCCTAATCAAATTTCAAATATATTAACACTTGTAAATTTTTAAAAGCTAATAAACTATTTGCTCATGATATTTAACAAAAAAATAGGATGCTCTAGAACATTCTATTTTTTTATTTTTACTAGTAAAATAAATATATGAGTTATTCAACAAGAACTAAACCTTGAGTTACCACATTATCTATAGGAGTAATTGTGCTTCTCTACTTTTTGATTGTTTGACTTCTTGTTGGTGAAATTGATTTGCTAAATAAAGACTATATAGTTCCTGTTAATGGAACGTTATGAAGTGGTAAAGTAACTCAAGATAATGTTCAATGATTATGAGATAAATATCATTCAATTAAGTCTTGAGGTTTTGTTGATTTTGAAACATTTAAAGAAGAATGCATTGGTAATAAATATAAAATCGTTGCCTATGATCAATGATTTAATCCTGTTATTCTTGCTTATATTTTTGGAGGAATAATTTTATCAATTGTTTATCCGCTGTTATTCAAAGCATTTAAATGAGGAAACATTGATATGATTTCTCTTAGTTTAACTACTTCAGTAGTTTGTTCTGTATTTTTTATTAGTGCTTTAATTCCTTATTGAGGTGAAGCGAATGAATTTTGAAGAGAGGCATTACGATTAGCTATTGCATGTGTATCCGGATTAATTTTATTTTTTATTTCTAATTTTATTATTAATAAGTTTTTCATCACTACTAAAAATGCCCAAGTATTGGCTAATGAGCTTAAACTAGAAAAGAAAGCAAGTGATTTTTACAATAAAGATTTATCTAATTTAATAGATAATTATCATAAAGAGAATGATAAAGAATATATCGATTTAGATGATATAAATAAAAAATAATGCAATTTGTAGATGAATGTACTTTAACTTTAAAAGCCGGAAATGGAGGTAATGGTGTTGTTTCTTGAAGAAGAGAAGCACATTATCCAGAAGGTGGCCCATGAGGTGGTGATGGTGGGAATGGAGGATCTATCATCATTATTGGTGATCACAATATAAATACATTATTTGATTTAAGAAACAAAAAAAATATTTTTGCGCAGGATGGAGAAAACGGTCAAACAAAAATGGCTACCGGAAAACAAGGTGAGGATTATTTTATTAAAGTTCCTTTAGGAACTTCTATATATGACGCAAGTACAAAAGAATTAATAGTAGATATTTTGCAGTCAGGACAGACTTATACGATTTGTAATGGTGGTAAAGGTGGACACGGGAATGCTTTTTTTAAATCTTCATTTAATAAAGCACCTACCCTATTTGAAAATGGAGATTTGGGAGAAGAAAGAAAAATAGACCTTAAGTTAAGATACGTTGCAGATGTTGGAATTATTGGATTTCCTAATGCTGGTAAATCAACATTAGTTAGTGCTTTATCAAATGCTAGACCAAGAATTGCAAATTATCAATTTACTACATTAGTTCCAGTTCTTGGAACAACAAAGATTAAGGATAAAACATTAGTGTTTGCAGATATTCCTGGACTAATTGAAGGTGCTAGTGAAGGCAAAGGTTTAGGACATGATTTTTTAAAACATATTGAACGTTGTCAAATGTTAATTCACTTAATTTCATTAAGTGATATAGATAATGAAGATTTGTTTCAAGCATATACAATAATTAATGAAGAATTATCAAAATTTAGTAATAAGTTAACTAAGAAGAAAATCTTAGTTGTTCTTAATAAGTCAGATATGAATTCATCTGAACAAAATATTAATGAGTTTTGTAAAAAAACAAAATTAAAAAATGTTTTAGTAATTTCTGCAAAAGAAAAACAAAATTTAAATCAACTACTTGAAGAAGTTTACAAAATATATGTTGAACAAGAGTCAAAAAACCAAAAAGCTTTGGATAAAAAAGACTCTGATACTGAAATAATAGAATTAAAAAAACAAAAAAACTACAAACAAGATTTAAAAATCACTATGATCGATGACCGTGTATGACGAGTAGAATCTGAATTTTTAAAATATTGATCTTATAAAATTCCACTAACTACTAAAGATAATATAATTAGGTTTAACCAAAAAATGTTATCTATTGATGTAGAAAATAAAGCTAAACAACTTGGTGCAATTAAAGGTGATATATTAAAAATATACAATTTAGAATTTGTGATTGATTAATATGAATAAGGTCCAAAGTCAAATAAAAAATATTGCTAAATGAATAGAAACTTATGTAAAATCTGCTAAATTAAAGGGAGTTACATTAGGTGTTTCTGGTGGAATTGATTCTGCTGTTGTAGCTGGTATTGTTTCTAAATTTACTAATTTACAAACTCAATATGTTTTTATAGATATAGGTAATTCAGAGATTGATTGTAAATGTGTTAGAGAATTATCTAATAATTTAAAAACTACTATAAGAACAATTGATTTACAAAAAGAGTTCAATCAATTAGTTAAAATTTTTAAAATTAAGAACAAAATGGCTTTAGCCAATGTTAAGCCTAGATTAAGAATGACTACATTATTTGCTTTGGCCTCAGAAAAAAAACATATAGTTTTAGGTACTTCAAATGCAGATGAATTATATTTAGGATATTTTACAAAATTTGGTGATGCAGGATGTGACATAATGCCAATCGCTCATTTAAATAAATCAGAAATTTTTGATATTGCTAAAGAATTAAAATTACCTAAATCTATTATTCAAAGAGCACCAAGCGCTAGTTTATTTGACAATCAAACTGATGAACAAGAAATAGGTGTTACCTACAAAGAGATTGATGCTTATTTATCTGGCAAGAAAATATCACTGAAATCTAAACAAATTATTGAGAGGTTACATAAAATTAATAGACACAAATTAGTATTACCATTAAAAATGAATAATAAAAACCGTTAGAAACTACATTGATAAAATGTAGTTTTTTAATATAGAATTAATCTATATATAAAAATACTGACGAGATATGTTAAAAAAAGTGAAAAATGGAAGAACATTTGGTGATGTTCTATTAATCCCTAATTATTCAAATGTTATTCCACGTGATGTTTGTGTAAAAACAAGATTAACTAAAAAAATTAATTTAAATATTCCTATTATTTCTGCTGCAATGGATACAGTAAGTGAAGACAAGATGGGAATTGCAATGGCGCTTAATGGTGGTATTGCTTTTATTCATAAAAATCTTACCATTGAACAACAAGCAAAAATGGTAGTTAATGTTAAAAAACACAAATTTAGTATTAAGCAATATCCAGATGCTTGTA
Source organism: uncultured Mycoplasmatota bacterium (assembly GCA_949527715.1). Lineage (GTDB taxonomy): Bacteria > Bacillota_I > Bacilli_A > Mycoplasmatales > Mycoplasmoidaceae > Malacoplasma_A. Next base: position 3,354 of record CATEWF010000059.1, read on the forward strand.
TTGATTCAAAAGGAAAATTAATTGCTGGTGCTGCAATTAGCATTGCAAACAACTGTTTGGAAAGAGTAAAAGCATTAGTTAAAGCAGGAGTAGATGTAGTTTCTCTTGATAGTGCTCATGGTGATTCTTATAATGTTATTTCTAAGGTAAAAATGATTAAGAAGCAATTTCCTAATTTACAATTAATCGCTGGAAATATTGCTACTAAATCAGGAGCAAAGCATTTAATTAGAGCAGGAGTTGATGGATTAAAAGTTGGTATTGGTCCTGGTTCTATTTGTACTACAAGAATTGTTTCTGGTATTGGTGTACCGCAATTAACTGCGGTTGCTAATGTATACAAATACGCTAAATTAAGACGTGTTCCAGTTATTGCTGATGGTGGTATTAAATATTCTGGTGATATTACTAAAGCAATTGCTGCTGGTGCAGACTCAGTAATGTTAGGTGGTATGTTAGCTGCTACAGATGAAGCTCCAGGTAACATTATCACAATTGCTGGCAAAAAATTCAAATCATATGTCGGAATGGGTTCAATGGCTGCTATGAAACGTGGTTCAAGTGATCGTTACTTCCAAAATAATCAAGACGTTTCTAAATTAGTACCTGAAGGTGTTGAAGCCAAATTAGCTTATAAAGGTCCAGTGGGAAATATTTTATACCAATTAGTTGGTGGTTTAAGAAGTGGTATGGGTTATTCTGGTGCTAAAACTATTAATCAATTAAAGAAAAAAGGTAAATTTGTTAAGATTACAATTTCTGGATATAACGAATCTCATGTTCACGATTTAGATATTGTAGAAAAGGCTCCTAACTATCATGGAAAATAATAAAATTATTGTTGTTGACTTCGGAAGTCAATATAACCAATTAATTGTCAGAAGAATTAGAGACTTAGGTGTTTATAGTGAATTAGTTCCTAATTCAATTAAACCAGCTGATATTAAAAAGGATAAATCAATAGTTGGTATTGTTTTTTCTGGCGGTCCAAATTCTGTGTTTGCTAAAGGCGCTCCTAAAATTGATAAAGGAATTTTTAATTTAGGATTACCTATTTTAGGTATTTGTTATGGTGTCCAATTGATGTCACACATGTTTGGAGGCAAAGTTATTCCTTGTTCTAAAAAAGAATATGGTAAAACCAAAATCCAAATTATAAAATCATCTCCTTTAACTAAAGGATTAACAAAATCTGAACAAGTTTGAATGTCTCACGGTACACAGATTGACAAGATTCCAGCTGGTTTTGTAAATAATGCAAAATCATCTACATGTAAATACGCAATTATTTCCAATACAAAGAAAAAAATTTATGGAGTTCAGTTTCATCCAGAAGTTGTTCACACATTAAAAGGTAATAAATTATTAAGCAATTTCATCTTTGAAATTTGTAAAGCAAAAAAATGATGAAACATGGATTCTTTCATCAAACAAGAAGTTAAAAAAATTCAAAACACTGTAGGTAAAGATAAAGTTATTTGTGCATTGTCAGGCGGTGTCGACTCGGCAGTGACTGCAGCAATTATTGCTAAAGCAATAGGTAAACAATTAACTTGCTTATTTGTTGACCATGGATTATTAAGATATCATGAAGCACAAGATGTAGTTGATGCTTTTAGTAATTTTGGTGTTAAGTTTACAAAAATTGATGCTCAAAAAACATTTTTAGGAAAACTTAAAGGTGTTACTGAACCAGAAAAAAAGAGAAAGATTATTGGTAAGTTGTTTATTGATATGTTTGATGCATATGCAAACAAACAAAAAGGTATTAAATGATTAGCACAAGGAACTTTATACACAGATGTAATTGAATCTGGAACAAGTACTGCTCAAACAATTAAATCACATCATAATGTTGGTGGATTACCAAAAGATATGAAGTTCAAACTAATTGAACCTTTAAATATTTTGTTTAAAGACGAAGTAAGAGAACTTGGTAGAAAATTGGGATTACCTGAAAAAATGGTTAGTCGTCAACCATTTCCAGGTCCGGGATTAGCAATTAGAACATTAGGAGAAATTACTAATGAAAAATTAAGACTTGTTAGAGAATCTGATAGAATTCTTCAAGAAGAAATTGCAAAAGCAAATTTAAATAAATCTATTTGACAATATTTTACAGTTTTACCTAATGTTAAAACAGTTGGTGTAAAAGGCGATGAAAGAAGTTATGAAGATGTAATTGTAATTCGTGCAGTTACTTCAATAGATGGTATGACTGCAGATTTTGCAAAAATACCTTATGATGTATTACAGGTTATTTCTACAAGAATAACTAACGAAGTTAGAGGAATTAACCGTGTAGTTTATGACATTACTCAAAAACCTCCTGGAACAATTGAGTGAGAATAATATATGAAACAGAAAAAAAAGCAAATTAAAGTAAGAACATATTGGAACAAGATTATTTGATCCAATTTATTTTTATCATATGGTTTGCTTTTTTTAATTTTAACTATTACTTGCTGACATAGAGCTTTTAATAATGATGAAAATAAATTTTATGCAAATCTAGGTTTTGGATTTTTTTTGTTAGTTATAGACTGTAAAACCTATTTTACGCCACTTTGGAGTAAATATGGGGAAATGAC
>CATEWF010000060.1 GCA_949527715.1 uncultured Mycoplasmatota bacterium
ATTTTATTTATACTAATATTTATATATATTATTTAGGAGAAAAAAATGGGAATATTTAGTATTGACCACTTAATCCTTAATGCTGATTGCAAAACTCAAAAGCAAGCTTTTGAGTTAATTGCTAAGCAAGCTAAGAAATTAGGTGTAATTAATAATGAATCTAACCTTGTTAACGGACTAATTAGACGTGAAGAAGTTTCTACTACTGGAATGAAGCAATCTTTTGCTATTCCTCACGCTATGAATTCTGACATTAACAAACCAGCAATCATTGCTGTTAGATTCAAAAACGGAATAGACTGAAAGTCATTCGATAAGAAACCAGTTAAATTCGCTATTGCTCTATTGATTCCAAAGCAAAATCTATCTGATTTGCATATGGAATATTTAGCACGAATTTCAACTGCTTTAATGGATGAATCAATTTGTGATAAATTATTAAAAGCAAAAGACAAAAAAGTTGTTTACAACTTAATTGCTAAAGCTATTAATGAAAAAGACACAGATCTTTCTATTACAAAATCATCTAAGAAAGAATCTAAACCTACAAAAATAGATTCGTCTAAACCATTTATTATTGGTGTGTCTGCTTGTGCTACAGGTATTGCACACACATTTATGGCTAGAGAAGCTCTTGAAAAAGGTGCTAGTAAATTAGGTTACAACATTCACATTGAAACTGAAGGTCAAAACGGACGTGAACACGCTGTTACTCCAGAATTAATCGAAAAAGCTGATTATGTTGTAATCGCTGCTGATATTTCAGTTGATACCGAAAGATTTGCAGGAAAGAAAATTTATTTCTGTGATACTAATGCAGCAATTAATAATCCAGAACAAACTTTAAAAAATGTTATTGCTAAAGCTGCAATTGGTGGACAAGTAACTTCTAAAAAAGGTGCTCAAACATCTGCTAAAGGAGAATCTACTGGTCTTGAATTCAAAGCAACAGGTAAAAAGATGGATAAATTTATGAAACCATTCTTATCTGGTGTTTCACATATGATTCCTGTAATTGTATTTAGTGGTATTGTTTATGCTTTACTAAACGCTATTAACATGGCTCTTCCTAAAGGAAGCACTGGAACTGATGTTGGTTCAATAATGTGATATGCAATGCAAGCTGCAAATGTTGGTTTCTCATTATTTACAGGAATTATGGGTGCATACATTGCTGAAGCAATAGGAGGTCGTGCTGCTTTTGCTCCCGGATTAATTGCAACAACAGTTGCATCATCCCCTCAAATGTATTGATATTGAAACGGTTTAATTCCAAATCATATCGATATTACTGTTCAAGGTCACTCTGCAGTTATTCAAGATATTAGTTTAGCTATTTTTGCTGCATTAATTATGGGTTTTGCTGCAGGTTATTTGGTTAAATGAGTAAATACTTGAAAAATCAAACCAATCTTTAGAAGTTTAATGTCTATTATTTTTATTCCTGTTGTTGTAACTTCTGTATTAGTATTCCCATTTGTATTTGTTTTATCTGGTCCTTTAGGATATTTAATGGATGGTTTTGGTTGTGGTTTAGCATATGGTGGTACAACACCAGGTGTTAACTTCTTAATTGGATTTATTTTAGGTGCAATGGTTGGATTTGATATGGGTGGTCCTATTAACAAAATTGCTGTTGCATCTGGTTCATGTTTAATGGCTCTTGACCCAAGATTAATGGGTGCATGTGCTGCTGCTATTCCTGTTGCTCCATTAGGATGTGGATTAGCCACTGTATTATTTAGAAAAGTATTTAATGAAGAAGATAGAAAAGTTGGTGTTGCTGCTCTAGCTTTAGGATGCATGGGAATTTCTGAAGGTGCTATTCCAATGTTCTCTAAACATCCAAAACAAACATTAATTGCAAACATGATTGGTTCTGCAATTGCTGGTGGTTTAGGATTCTGTTTCTTCTGTGGTGGTCACGTTTCAATGTGAGGTGGACCATTAATTGCCTTATTCTTAGGTGTATATGCAGATCCAGGAGAATTAGGAATTACAATTCCTAAAATCTTTGGTGGTTCTGATACTAACAGTCCATTAATCTTTATTTCAATTCTTTGATACTTTGTTGCTATTGCAGCTGGTTCAATTGTCCAAATGTTTATTTATGCAACATTGGTTGGTAGAGCAAATGGTCTTAATGCCTTTGGTCATCAATTAAAATCTAAAAGAATAGCAAAATAATTATGACTGATAGACAAGTAAGTACACAAGTCAAAAAAGAGATTCCATCTCATTTTAATTGAATAATAACTTTGTTATTATGCTTATTTCTTGGTGGAATAGGAGTACATAGATTTTATGTAGGTAAAATCGGTACAGGCTTACTTTACTTATTCACTTTAGGATTATTCGGCATAGGCGTTTTAATTGATCTTATTGTAATTGTGTGTGGATCATTTAGAGATAAGGCCGGATACAAAATTAAACCTATGTAATTAAAGACAAGCCAAGTGCTTGTTTTTTTTTTTTTTTTTTTTAATTCTTCTTAGATTTTATTATTTGATTTATATCAACTAATTGTTTAATCTTTTCATCTCTTGTAGATTTATCTGATGTTAAAACATCATTCATTTTACAAGTTTTAATGTAACCAGCTTTTGTATCCATGATTCTTTTTAATAAAGATGTGTATTTATTAATTAAACGTTTTTTATCAGTTTTAAATGGTAAAACAAATTCATCATCAGAAGTAATTTTAGTTAACAATTCATTTGTAATATCTGGGTCTTGCTTCTTTCTAAAATATTCTTTTAAAGAATCGCAAGTGATTTTACCATCTTTATTTAATAAGTAAGAAAGATTATTAAATATCTTTATTTCAGGTTGATTAATAAAATATTTTCCAAAAGATAAATCTTCCGAATAAGCTTTTTCAATAAATTCATTATGATTTATCAAAAAAGCAATTAAACTTCTAGTAGCATTTAATACTTTTAACAATTCTTCTTTACTAGACTTTTGTTTGTAAATATGAACAGATTTTTTTGAATCTTCTTCTTGTAAATTATCTAATTCAATTAATTCTTTTTGGTATTCTTCAAAATTAAAATTTTGATTCTTTTTTGGAGAATTGTAATTTCTAATTTGTTTGTTGTATACAGATGGTCGTTTATCCAATTCATTAAATTTAATTTGTAAATCATTAGCTTTAATTCCAGTTAATTTTTCAATTAATTCAAAATGTTTTGTGCGTAATAGAACATCCCCATAATCTACCATTTCATTTAAAACAAAATTAATATTTGATTGAATTTCATCTAATGATTTTTTATTTGATAACTTAACATCTATCAAATAAGAGATAAAGTCTCTTCTATTTTCAACTATTTGATTAACTGTAGTTTTACCTTTGTGCTGCATTAATTCATCTATATCTTTATCTTGTTTATCATATTTATCAACAACATATGTATTAAAACCATTTGTCATTAATTTTTTTCCATTTTCAATAGTTGCTAATTGACCTGCATTATCATTGTCAAAACATAAAATTACAGTTTCTAATTCTAAAGAATTAAGAAGGTTCAAATGTTTATCGGTTAATGCAACACCCATTGTAGCTAATACATTTTTATGACCACAATTGTATAAAGCAATTGCATCCATGAATCCTTCAACAATAATCACACGTTTATCATTTAATTCTCTAACTCTATTAAAGTTAAATAATAAATTACCTTTGGAAAAAATTTTAGTTGACCCTGTGTTTAGGTATTTGACAGAAGAATTACCTGTAGTTCTTCCACTAAATCCAACAATGTAATTGTTGTTATCATAAATTGGAATTGTAATTCTGTCAATTAAAAAATCAATCGGTTTTTCTCCTTCATTTAAATAAATAATTCCCGCATCTAATAATTCTTTTTCATTTCATGTTAATTCACTTGAACGCTGAGAACCTAAGAAATTATTATTGTTAGTTAAAATGTTATAAATTAAATCATCTTCTTTTGGTGCATAACCAAATTCAAAGAATTTAATTGTTTCATCATTTAGACCTCTATTTTTTAAATACTCTAAATATTTAGAATTCTTAGGATCATTTAAAAATGATTTATATAGATCATTTGCATATGCATTTGCTTCAACTAATCTTTTTCTTTCAGGATTTAAAAAAGATATATTGTTATTAATAAATGACAATTTGGAAACATCAAATCCTGTTTCTGTTGCAACTTCTTTTACAGCTTCTAAGAAAGAAATCTTTTTATGTTTTTGTATAAACGTAAATACATTTCCTTTAGCGCCACAGACAAAACACTTTCATATTTTTTTAGATGGTGAAACCACTAAAGATGGATTGTGATCAGCATGAAAAGGACAGATACCAAAATAGTTTGCTCCTCTTCTTGAAAGTTTTATATATTTACCGATGATTGAAACTATGTCTGCCTTATTACGAATTTCCTCTATTTGATTGAAGTCAATCTTATTGTTCATAGTTTTTTATAAAATTAGATAACTCAGTAATTTTGATTCTTTCTTGTTTCATTGAATCACGATATCTGATTGTAACATCTTTATTTTCAATAGAATCAAAATCAAATGTAATGCAAAAAGGTGTTCCAATAGCATCTTGTCTACGATATCTCTTACCAATTGAACCGGATGTATCAAAAGTGCAACTAATAGAATTTTTTAATAAAACATCCAATACTTCTTTTGCTTGATCATTTAATTTATTAGTTAAAGGTAATACAGCAGTCTTATATGGTGCTAATGCAATAGGTAATCTTAGAACTTCTCTCGTGTCTTTTTCAAGTTGTTCAACTTCATAGAAATTGCAAATAATCGCATATAACAGTCTCTCAACACCAACAGATGGTTCAATTACATATGGAATATATTTTTCATTAGTCTTTGGATCCAAATACATTAAGTTTGTTTTAGAAACTTCCATATGCGATTTTAAATCAAAGTCTGTACGGTTTGCAATTCCTCATAATTCACCAAATCCATGAGGGAAATTAAATTCGAAATCAACAGTACGTTTAGAATAGTGAGACAAATCATCCTTTGGATGTTCATACATTCTAATGTTGTTTTTTGATAATTTTAGAGTGTTAAATAAAAAGTTTTGAATATTCAACAATCAGAATTCAAAATCTTTTTCTGATTCACTAGGAACACAGAAATATTCTAGTTCCATTTGTTCAAATTCTCTTGTTCTAAAAATAAAGTTTCCTGGAGTAATTTCGTTTCTAAATGCTTTACCAATTTGACCAATGCCAAATGGAACTTTCATTCTTAATGAACGTTGAACATTCATAAAGTTAATAAAAATACCTTGTGCTGTTTCTGGCCTTAAATACAAAGTACTTGCAGTGTCTTCTGTAACACCTTGAAATGTTTTAAACATTAAATTAAATTTTCTAATTCCCGTTCAATCTGTGTCACCGCAATTAGGGCATTTAATCTTGTTATCCTTGATTATTCTTTCTAGTTCTTCAAACGGGGTATTATCACCTACATTTGCATCTTTAACATTTTGTTCAATTAACTTGTCTGCACGAAATCTAGATTTACACTTTTTGCAGTCAATTAGAGGATCTGAAAAGTTTGATAAGTGTCCTGAGGCTTTTCAAACAATCGGATTAAGAATAATTGATGAGTCCAAACCAACAACATTTGATTGTTTAGTAACAAATTCATTTCACCAAAGTTTTTTTATATTTTGTTTTAATAAAACTCCTAGTGGCCCATAGTCTCAAGCATTAGCCAAACCATTATAGATTTCGCTTGATTGAAAAATGAATCCATAATTTTTTAAATAATTTACAATTTGTTCTTGAGAGTACTTCATAAGTTTATATTCTTATATAAATATAAGATATATCATCGAATAAAGCAAAGTATGAATCCTTCTTTTGTTGTCAAATTTTTTATTCAAAAAGTTGATTATATAATTCATAT
>CATEWF010000061.1 GCA_949527715.1 uncultured Mycoplasmatota bacterium
GCCTTTGATTGGAGGAGAAGGGGCATAACTTGTTTGTGGATTGATACAATACTGTCTATTTGTGTCAGCGACAGCGATACAATTATCTACAACTTGAAAATAGGAACCAATTTGTGAACAAATTTCAGCTGATGTTCTTAAGTTTACTTCTGGGTTGAGCATTTATAAAAAAATAAAAATTTATTATTCAATACATATCTTCAAATATTCTATTCCTTCTACGAATAGGAGCTTGTTGAATATATTCCTGTTGTGGTTGAATTTGTGGTTCTGGTTCTGGTTCTTGAAATTCTGGGGTGGGAGTTTGCTGATAATTATATTCTTGAGGATAGTACTTTTTGGGTTTATTTATTTGTTTGTTAACAACTTCTTTAATCATCCGTTTCTGTTCCTTTTTCTCACGTTTATTCTTCATTTCTTCTCCTAATAGTTTCAATTGATTCAATATCTCAAGATTTATAGTTGGGTCATATCCTTGATAAGTGTTTTGACTTTTTGGAGGTTTTTGGGGTTTCATTATTTTTGCTACTTTTAAAGGTCTTGACTTTTTAGGAGTTTCCTCTACTTCTTCAACTTCTTCACTTTCTTGAGTTTCTTGAGTTTCTGTACTTTCTGGAGTTTCTTCTACATCTTCGATTTCTTGAGTTTCTTGAGTTTCTTGAGTTTCCAGAGGCTCAGTTCTTTTCTTTACAATATATTTCCCTTCTCTTCGAGTTGGAAGTACTTCCCAATTTGGGTCATCGTGTCCATTTATCCATCTTTGAATTATGGCTAATCTTTTAGAACCAGTTAAATGTTTCGACATTTATAAAATAATAAAATAATTTTTTTAACCAAGTTGTTTAGCTTTACCGCTCGAAAATGCTCCTTTAATAGGTTTACCTAAACGTCCTTGTGCATAATCATTAATTCTTTTTAAGGTATTTTTAACTCTTCCAGTTGGCATGAAATCTATTGCCGTATCTGCCACGTCGGCGAATTTATTTCTTGTATTTTCAGACATATATCTATAACCTATTTTTCTAGCTGCTCTTCCGATTATTCCTGCCTTTTTATTTGCATAATTATGTATTATTCTTCCTTGTATACCATAATTTAAAGGATTCATATATCCTCCAACAGTAAGCGCTCCTCGTACTAAACTTTTAAAAACCATTTTGTATGAAAATAAATTATTCAAAATAATACTTATTTGCCGTTATATTCATAATAAACTTGTCATGTGGTTCTCTATGTTTTAAATATTCTTGCACAGTTTGCTTTGTATCTAGATTATTATTTGTTTGTTGTAATAAAGAAGTGAAATCTTCTTCAGAATATCCACTATAACATATAATATCTGTAGCCATACGTTTTGCATTAATATGAACAAAACTAATCGTTTGAAAAGCCATAATACACGTTATATTAAAATGTCGAGTTTTTGTTAATAATCGAATAAATTCAGAATTTCCATTTTTCAATAAATCACTACCAGCGCAATCATCTAAAATTATTAGTGTATTGTAAGGATATGATGCAGTATCATACTTAATTAATTTTTGAGCAATATAGATGATTCTATCTTCCAAATCTTTTAAATCATGTTTCTCAATTAATCTTCTCATTTCATCAGATGTTTCTTTCATTTTCGATAAGACATGCTTAACCATTGCATAGTATTTGACTTTTCTTTTCAAATGTTTAGCTAAAATTGACATTAATTCACTCTCAGAAACATATTCAATTTTCGATTTAATTTCTTTATTCAAAACTTCTGCAGTTTTATCCATTTTACCAGATGTTGAACAAAATATAATTTTGTCGTAATAAGGATGTTTAAATAAACGCTCAGTTATCATTATATGACGCCAAATCCAAAAACTTTTTCCTGAACCTGGTCTACCAATTAAGAAATAAATTCCGTTTGTACTAAATGGATATGATTCTGAAAGGGGTTTTATTAGAGCTCCTTCAATTTCTCTTTGATTTTTTTTCATTGAATCTAATATTAATTTTTCCACAATTTTTATAATATTACCGTTTTTCATTTAGTTATTTTTAAAACCATTTCCTGATTTTTGGAGGTATTGGTTTTTTCTTTGACTCGTTAACCCAGAATTCTCTTTCCATTCTAGATAATTTTGTTTGATTTCCTTCTCTCATATAACTAGCTGGAATATCATCTCTGGTATTATTTTCACGAGTTATATTATAGTGGTCATTTTTGGCATTATAACTATTTATTTTTATAACATTTTCTCTCTTATCGTTTTTCAAATTTTTGGCCATAGGTACATTACTCTTAGCTCTGACCAGACGATATCCTGGATAATCATTAACTGCTAAATTTTTAGCCCTCACTTTAAACATATTTCCTGAATAGGAATCTACAGTATATGCTTCATTACTGACATTTGACCTTTTCTTATCAAAAGGACTTTTTCCAACAACTATTTGTACTTTTTCCCCTGGCTTAAAATCATATGGAACAGTATCTGTTTTCTTTTTTTGAATATATTCCCTTTCATCTTCTTCGGTGAATTCATTTGGTGATTTTCCGATTGTTCTATGGGTTGTATTATTATAACTACTAATTAATGACTGCATTATTTTTGGGTTAATAGCATTTGGATTTGGTAATCGAGAAAATTCTTCTTTATAATTACCATCCTTATCAAGTTTATCCCACAATGTATTATCTATTAACCCTCTTTTATATGCCATATCTCTAATTGTCCTCATAAACCGATTAATTATACCTAAATTATTATGATTATCATCAGTAGTTGTCGTATAATGAATATTATGATTTTTCATCCAATCAAGTACTTCATTTGATAAATATGCAGCATCTTGGTCTGACATAATTGATTTAACATTTGGCTCCTGTTTAATAAAAATATTTAAAGCAGCCTTCACCTGTTGAGCTCCCTTACCTCTCATTAAATAAGCAAATGCTTTACGAGTATTTACATTTATTAGCATTAAATAATTAACTCCATTTTTTTGAGGTTGATTTATAAATGTATCCATTTGATATGCGCCTGATGTTTTAGAAACAATAGGAATAAATTTTGCTGGTGGAACCTTTTGGTCATGAATAACTTTATTTTTCAAAAATTCATTAATTTCTTTTTTAGTATATCCTTCTTTTAATGCGTGTGGACTGAACTTTTTATATGTATTGAATGGATTTTCCTGATATATTTGTTTTAATGATTTTTTTGACATTTATATTTAATTAAAGGTTCAAAGTCTTATTAAATGGAAGGAACTGCATTTCAATACAAAAGCTTTCATTTTTTGGGAATTTAATAGGTACTTTATAATTTCTGGCGCTATAAAGTTCAATCCAAAATCTTTGGTCTGTTGATTGTAGTTTAAAATATTTAATTGGGTCGAAATAAACATTCGAATTACCTATATACAAATGATTACATTGTTCTCCTATTGATGAAAAAACTTTGCATGAATGACGGTCCCAAACATTATCGAAAACTAATTTTTCAAAATATTCATAATTTCCAAATACATTATTTTCTGTTGGACCAGCTCCAATATTGAAAACATCTCTAAAATCATCATTAACAGTTTTTAGTCGAAACAATACCATGTAATTATCATTCATATTTGTATTTCTTGGTGAATATATTATTTCATGAAAACCTTTATCATCATAATATCCATCTGTTTGAATATCTCGATTTAAAATATCTGAATCACTTTGATTAAACAATGCTTTATTATCTGTCCACCAATGATTAATATGTGATTTTAACGATTCATTAACTGAATTAAATAATCCTCTTAAATCACCTTCAGTTGATAACCAGTCAATTACTTTAATAACATTAACATTATAATCTTCATCTATATTATATTTTGGAGTTTGGTCTTCTTTTAAAGCTCTTAATTCATATATTATTTCTTTAATACTTTCGGTTTTTAAATCATTTTTAATTTTTGAAAATATTTTTTTTGTACATTTAACAATTTCTAAAGAAAACTCTAATTTACGCCTACGTGCAACAAGCCAAATATCTCTTATTCCTACAATAATTTCACCATTATTCGAAGTAATCCAATTACCTGGAAAGTTGAAATAATATCTATTCATTTTATATGGGTCTTGTTCTGAGTCATCTAAAAAGTAAGCATATTCAAGTGGTAAAGATGTAATTACATCTTCAACGATGTTATCCTTATTTGGAAATTGTGTTTTTACTCTTGGAGGTAAATCCATTTATAAAAAAATAAATTTATTCATCTTCGTCTACTTTTTAATTTAGGTACTCCAGATTCTTCACCGTCATGAATATTCCAATAACTATACATATATGCTTTGGCTAAATTATCCCATCCATGACTTTCGAAATAATCATATGTATTTTGTTCATTTTCAGCTTTTTTACTGATTTTTTTAACTCGTGGTTGTTTAACTTCTACAACTTTTTTAGCTAGGTTTTTTTTTAAAATATTAGGATTTACAGAATAAGTATTGCCAGGTCTCAAATATTTTCTTAAAGTGTCTTGAATATGCTTTCTAATTTTGTCTGTATCTTCTTGTGTAAAATTTTGAGGTTGATTCAAAAGAAATCGTTTAGCATATTCCATAACAAAAATTCCGCAATCATATCCATTATCCTCATGTTGATGTGGGCCAACAATCATTTTCGTTTGTTGAATAGTTCTCCCTATATTTTTACGATAGAATGGCTTAATTAAATTAATAATTCCTGTAAATCTAGGATTGTCTGAAGACGTCGAGTCAAATTGAGAATCATAAATTGAAATTTTGTCTTCATTCGGAGTTATAATAACTAAAATCCAATGTGTATTATTATAACAATATGGAAACATGAAATAGTCAAAAATACCAATATTTTTACCTTCGAAAATATCGAATTTATTTATTTTTGTGTATTCTTTACCTTCCAATACTTTTTTAAAATAAGGACCTATATAACCAATCTTTCTAGTATCTGATGGAGGACGACTTTGATTAATTAATTTGACATAAGCATCGATAGCTTCATCATCTACCCATTTTTCAGGTTCTAACGAATCTAAAGCTAGTTGACTAACGAATATCTTTTTAGGTGGATGAAGTGGAGTTGGAGGCGGAGATGAATGACGTGATGGTGGAAGTGGAGGTGGAGATGAATGACGTGATGGTGGAAGTGGAGGTGGAGATGAATGACGCGATGGTGGAAGTTTTATGGGTTTTTCTTCTTCTAATTCAATATCTTCTTTGTCTTCAGGAAGAGTTCTAACTTTTTTTAACTTTAATTTAACTGATGCTGTTGATTTTTTAGCCTTTTCCTCAATTTTATTTAATAATTTATTAGTTGTTTTTCTAATAGCTGGTGTATATCTCCTAGTTTCATATTTAGGTGTATATGCGCTGCCTTCTTTTTGAAATATATCACAATAATCTTTAACTGTGAAACCACGTTTTTTACGTTTATATTCATTTGTAATTCTTTCTCTTACCATTTGTTTTAGCTCTGTACATAAATAGTTTCCTAAATAAGTGAATCCAGGCAATTGTAAAATTTCTTTTTTATTCAAACTACATATAGTCCTATTGAGTGGTAGTTCTGTTATTTTCATTTGTTAACTAAAAAAATTATTCACAAAGTTGTCATTTTATTTATTTAAAAGCCTATTCTTTGAACTATCATCTATCAAAACATTGTTTTTAATTAAATGACCATCACGTGTTCCGGCATATCCACGTGGCACTTTAGCTTCGCTCTTCATAGGTGAAGGAGCTTGTTTCCTAGTTCGTTTTTTTCTTTGCGTTGGATGACTGGGCTGATATGGTTTTGGGTCTTGACTATATTTTTGAAGGTATATTGCTACTGTCATACCTCGTTTTTTACTGGAATGTCTGTTAATAAATTCACGAAGAAAAGTTT
>CATEWF010000062.1 GCA_949527715.1 uncultured Mycoplasmatota bacterium
GCCAAATCATTTATAATTCACTTGCAAATGTAGTTGCTATGAATGAATTTTCATCTGATGAAAATTTAAATAAAATTAAAAAAAGTCTTATTTATGATTCTACTCTTATTGGTATTCAAGATCTATGTACTTTAGGGATTATAATACTTACAGGAGTGTATCTAGGTATACTTGTTGCTACTCTAGGGTTAGATCAAGATGCTTTTGTTGCAGTTGCTTTTGGTATTGCTATGTCAGCAGCTGCCGGAGCTGCAAATGCTGTTATGACAGCTAACAATATAGAAGCTTGATCTGCTTATAACAATAACATAAAAAATATTGCTCCAAAACTTCGTAAAACTGCAGTTTATTCTAAACAAATAAATGACACATACAATAAAATTTCTGATGATTATGCAATAATTAACAGTTTAGATCCACAAACTACTTATGCTGCTAAACAAAAAGCAGCTGTTGATGCTAATAACCTTGCACATAAAACAAATGTATTAATGAGAGGTGTAGCTATCGAACAATGAGTTGATCGTAATCAATTTAAAGAAGCAGGCTTCTCTGACAATGAAATTGATGAAATAATCAATTCTTTATATGAAGAACCTTCTTATTCATCTAATGATGGTGGTAAAGAGTTGCATTGATGAGATATGGTAGCTTTACTTGCACCAATGTTTGGTGAAGTATCTTTGATTTTTTGATCTGTAATTATTAGTACGAGTCTAATTTCTTGCGCAGAGTCACTTCATCAAGATTCTGAATTTTATGCAGAAGAATCAAGAGCATGATCAGATAGTCGTACTTATTGTATGGAAAAACTTAGCGAACTTTCAGAATCAGAAATTGGAACTGAAAAATGGTGATTTTATCAAGATCAAATAAATCTTGCCAATCGCGAATCTTCAGAATGTGTTAATAAAGCCAATACCGCTTCATCCCAAGAACAAAAAATGCGTTCAAAAGATTATACCATTTCTTGTGGATTAAGATGATATGCAATAGCTACTACTATACTTCTAGCAGTAGGTATATTAGCTGATATATTCCTAGAAATTTTAAAACCATATATTATTAAATAATAGTATCATTTTGTTAATGTCCATAGTATTGATTTTCTAAAATTGTTTTGTTTTTAAACAAATTTTAAATCCAACTATGGACTTTTTATATTCCTGTAGATGGTAAACTTATTTTGTGTAACTAAGAGGTATAAAATGCAAAAAAAATTTTTTATAAAATTACCTAAAAAACCGAATTACACTATAAATCATCAATTGAATTATATAATAGTCTTTATCAAACCAAATTTCTAGAAGTTTAATTTTAATTTAGTAAATAATTTATCGTATTTGTATGTTTTTGATTCCTATAGTTTACGCCTCTGATAATAACGGTATTAATCAAATTACTGTTTCAATTTATTCTTTACTTAAAAATAAAAAACCAGAAACTAACTATGAAATTTATGTTTTTAGTAAAGAATTTGCTGAAGCAAGTCAAGTTGATCTTGAAACTATAGTTAATTCGTTTCCGGGATCAACTATCAAATTTATTGATTGTAAAAAATATGAAGAAAGATTTGATCTTTCTGGAATTGAAATGAGAGATAAAGGTTTAAGAAACATTAAATGACCTTCTCCTACTTATTACAGATTATTAGTCCCATTAATACTTAAAGATAAAGAAAGAGCAATTTATTTAGATATTGATACACTCGTTTTATCCGACTTATCAGAATTATTTAAACAAGAATTTAATGGGTATGCTGCTGGAGTAATTAATCATCCAGTTGCTGGATGGATCCAATGGATGAATGAGTGTATTCGTAATAATACTATGGAAGATAGATGAATATATAAGCATTTTAATAGCGGGACAAAAGAATATGACAACTATATTCAGGCCGGAATGTTTCTATTCAATATTCCAATGTGAAAAAATATTGATTTTGATAAGCTGTTTGTTTTAGCACATGAAAAGAATTTTAATGATGAAGATTTAATTAATTATTCTTTCAAGGGACAATTGCATGTATTACCAAACAAATACAATTATTGTGTACATTTTGTAAATGATGTTAACTACAAAAACTTTCCTGAATATTTTGGTAAACCTATAGAAAAGTTTGATGAAGAATTAAATCAAGCGCAAATTATTCACTTTTCAGCTCGAGGAATTAAACCAGATTACATTATTAATCAAACAACTATATATTTAATGAGCGAAACTGGTAATTTTGATAAATTTATTAATTTGCTAGATGATTTTGAAATGTTTTCAATGATATATGATATGAAAAAAAGCCCTCAGTATGCTCAGAGAATGAAATTTTTAGCTGATACATATCAAAAAATCATTCAACAGTCATCAAAATCTGGAGCTTATAAAAAGTTGTTAAGAAAATGATTTAAATATGCTTATGAAATATTAAATAAATACGGAATCAAAGCATAAATATTCTTATATAAAGATTAAATACATATAATATTTAAGTTAATTTAATATATTAAATTACTAGGAGAAAATATGTCAAAAAATCAAATGTTATATGAAGGTAAAGCAAAGAAAATTTTTGCTACAGATGTTGCTGATGAAGTAATCATTGAATATAAAGATGATGCAACAGCTGGTAATGGTGCAAAAAAAGGTACTATTAGTAATAAAGGTATTTTAAATAATGCAATTACTACTTTCATTTTTGAAATGTTGAAAGAACACGGTATCCCAACTCACTTTATTAAAAAAATAAATGACCGCGATCAACTGTGTAAAAAAGTAACTATTGTTCCTTTAGAGGTAATTGTTAGAAATGTTGCTGCTGGAAGTATGGCTAAACGTTTAGGAATTGAAGAAGGAACTCCTTTAAAAACTCCTGTTCTTGAAATTTCTTACAAAAACGATGCATTAGGTGATCCATTAATTAATGACTACCATGCGGTTGCAATTGGAATTACAACATTTGATGAATTAAACACTATTTATTCTTATACTAAAAAAATTAATGAATTATTAATTGAATTTTTCAAAAAACAAAACATTCGTCTTATTGACTTTAAAATTGAATTTGGAAAAGACAAAGATGGTAAAGTTTTATTGGTTGATGAAATTTCTCCAGATACATGTAGATTATGAGATCTTACTACTAATGAGAAATTAGATAAAGACCGTTTTAGAAGAGATATGGGAAAAGTCGAAGAGGCTTACCAAGAAATTTTCAAAAGATTATCTAAATAATATATGAAGTTATACGAACATATTTTTGATTTTGAATTAGACAAATTCAAAGATGAATGCGGTGTTTTTGGCGTTTATTCCAAATCAAAAAAAAACAATGTTGCATTATTAACCTATTATGGTTTGTTTGCACTACAACACCGTGGTCAAGAATCGGCTGGTATTGCTATAAGTAATAATAAAGGCGTTATATGTAAAAAAGCATTAGGTTATGTTGGTGATGTTTTCACAAAAAATTTAATGGAACAATTATCTAAAAACAATCCAAAAATTGCTATTGGTCATGTTCGTTATTCAACTGCAGGAAGTAAAACAGTCGAAAATGCTCAACCATTTATCATTAAGACAAAAATTGGATCAATTGCTGTTGCTCATAACGGAAACTTGGTTAATGCAAATTCATTAAAAGACCAATATAAGAAAAAAGGTATGAAATTTGTTTCTTCAGTTGACTCCGAAGTAATTGCAAACATCATTGCACATAATCTTAAAAAAGAAAAAACAATTGAAGATGCAATTATTAAAACAACGAAAGAAATTAAAGGTGCATATGCCTTAGTAGTTTTAACAAAGGACAAGTTAATAGGATTAAGAGATCCTAATGGTATTAGACCATTATGTTTAGGAAAATTATTAGATGGTTCTTATATCATTTCATCTGAAAGTTGTGCTTTTAGTTCAACTGGTGCTAAGTTTGTACAAGATATTAAAAAAGGTGAAATTATTACAATTACAAGCAAGTCTGTAAAAACAAAAACTTATATTAATGCACCTAAGAAATCATGCATTTTTGAATATGTTTATTTTGCTAGACCAGATTCTACTATTGATGGAATAAATTGTTATTTATCAAGAATTCAACAAGGAAAATTATTATATAAAGAACATCCATTAAAAGCTGATATGGTAATTGCTGCTCCTGAATCAGGAAATTATGCAGCTATGGGTTATTCTCAAGCATCTAAAATTCCTTTTGGCATTGGTTTGATCAAAAACAGATATATTGCAAGAACATTTATTAAACCTACTCAAGAATTAAGAGAAAGAGATGTTTATATTAAACTAAATCCACTTGAAATTAATGTAAAAGGCAAAAATTTAATTTTAATCGATGACTCAATTGTTAGAGGAACATCTTCACTTCATTTTGTTAAGGCCCTTAAAAAAGCAGGAGCTAAGAAAGTTTATTTCTTGTCTGCTGCACCAATGGTTAAATGACCGTGTTTCTTAGGAATTGATACTCCAAGCAAAAAAGATTTAATGGCAGCAAATATGTCATTAAAGCAAATGCAAAAGAAAATTGGATGCGATTATTTAGGATTCTTAAGTATCAGGAGTTTATATAAATGTTGTTTGAATAAAAACGAATATTGTGATGGATGCTTTACTGGAAAATATCCTGTAAACAAAGAAGAATAAGGAGAATAAATATGAAAAAGAAATTAACATATCAAAATAGTGGTGTAAATATTTATGAAGGCTATAAGTCTGTAAGTTTATTTAAACAACATACAAAAAAAACTATGAATGATTTAGTTTTAAATGGATTAGGTTCATTTGCTGGAATGTTAAAAATTCCAAGTGGATATAAAAAACCTATATTAGTTTCAGGAACAGATGGTGTCGGAACTAAAATTGCCATTGCATGTAAGAATAAAAAATACGATACTGTTGGTATTGATTGTGTAGCGATGTGTGTTAATGATGTTTTGTGCCATGGTGCTAAACCTCTATTTTTCTTAGATTACATTGCTTGCGGAAAACTAGAAGCAAAGGTTGCTGCTGATTTAGTTAAAGGCGTAAGTGAAGGTTGTATTCAATCCGGAAGTGCTTTAATTGGTGGCGAAACAGCTGAAATGCCTGGTTTTTATAAAGCAGGTGACTATGATTTGGCAGGATTTTCTGTTGGTATAGTTGATCAAGACAAAATAGTTAATGGTAAAAACATTAAATCCGGGGATGTTTTAATTGGTATTGCCTCAAGTGGTTTCCATTCAAATGGTTATTCGTTAGTAAGAAAAGTATTTACTGATATGAATGAAACATTTAAAGGCAAACCTTTATGAAAAACTTTATTAACTCCTACAAAAATTTATGTTAAACCAGTTCTTAATTTATTAAAGAAATATGAAATCAAGGGTATGGCTCACATTACTGGTGGAGGTTTTATTGAAAATGCTCCAAGGATGTTAAAACCAAATTCTAACTTACAATTAGTTATTGATACAAAATCTTATCCATTACCTAGCATTTTTAAATTAATTAATAGTCGTGGAGTTGAAAAATCTCATATGTATAATACATTCAACATGGGAATCGGTTTCATTCTTTGTGTCAATAAAAAAGATGTGAAAAAAATTCTTAAGGATTTATCTTTAATGAAGGAAAAAGCATGAGAGATTGGTTGTGTTAAATCTAACAAAAAAGGTCAAACAATAAAAATCGTTTAATAAATTGAAAAATTACCTGAATTACACTATAAATTATCAATTGAAATATATAAATAGTCTTTATTAAAATAAGTTACTGCAAAGTTTACTATTGACTTTTATCATCCTTACAATCTTAAAGTTTTGTTGAAAAAAAACAGTATAATAATTGCAATTAGAGAGAGGAAAAATATGACAAAAAAAT
>CATEWF010000063.1 GCA_949527715.1 uncultured Mycoplasmatota bacterium
TATTTTTGAAAAAGTAATTCATTTGTATAAAAAGTATTTTTAAAAAAAATAGGATATTTATAAAATAAAAGTTATTTTAAAATTATGAATAAATTAAATTTAGTTAATAAAGCAGTTCAAGATAATAATTTATCTTCTTCAGGATTCAGGATGTTGTATTTAATAGTAAATTACTGTAGTTTCAAGGATTCAGATTCTGTAGAGATTTATAATAGTTTTTTTCAAAAAGAATTAAACATGAGTAGAATTCAAGTACAACGTTTAACTAAGGAGTTAGTAGATAATAAGTATATCTCTAAGGAAGTCTCAGGAAATAAAAAGAATAAAAAAGCTAATAAATATACTTTACTTCAAGTTGAAGATTCTACTTTAAACAAAGACTTATTTAATGATAATGAAATTTTAATTAATAGTTCTTCATTGACTTCAACGAATGTTGAAGGAAATAATAAAAAAGATTTAAATAATAGTTCTATTAAAATTAATTTAAGTAAAACTTCTATGAATAATTCAGACTCATCTACTGACGAAGTCTCAACTATATCCTCAACGTTAAAGTACATTACCCCCGAAAAAAGCACCCCAACCACACCAGCAAAACTGAAAAAATATAATAATATTGAAAAGAAATTGAAGTGTTGGAACATTTACAAATGAGCAATTAAGTAAAATCAAACAACTCTTAGAATATATTGAAATGGATTATGAAAAATATTCAGATGTATGTAAGTTAAATGAAATAAGACGAAAGTGTAAGAAGAATTGGATAAAGAACAAGAATAACATTAAATACTTATTCTATACTGAAACTTCTCTTGATAATGATATTAATTATGGTAAACTAAAAGGAAAATCAAGTGAGTATTCAGATTATTTGATTAAATATTATAGTGATATGTTTATTACCAATTGTGATGATATTGAGTGGTCTTTTGATTATGATTTTGATATGTCCATAAACATTCTCAAATAATATTATAACAATCTCCAATTTACAAAAGAAGAACTTGATTATTTAGATAAGGAAGTAATAGGAATCAGTACTAAATCAGATAATAGTTTCTTTTGGAATGAGTATGGTAAAAACAATATTTTATTAAAGATTAACTCCTATTTTCAAGAAAACTTAAAATAAGCCGTTTTAAGGCATTAAAATTTGTTAAAGGTATAAACATACCACCCTTGGGTAGAAAGTCGCTTAAAACGCAAATATGATAACTTAAATCGAATGTTTCGATTTGTCATGCATCTTTAAGTTTTATTAACATTGAAATTTTGGTTAATTCAAAAAAAAATTGTAACTTTGTAATACTTTTGAAAACTTGATGATATTTATTAATATAATAACAATTTAAAATTTAAAAAAATGGAAATTAGAAAGAAATTATTTGAACTTCAACAGGAGTTCGTTAGTAAGAAAGACAAGAGAAATGATTTTGGAAAATATAACTTCCGAAATATTGAGGCAATGTTATCATCATTGAAGCCTCTTCTCAAAGAGAGAAACCTTTTAATTTTGTTCAATGAGGAGTACATTAATGACAAATTCTTGAAAGAAACCATTAAACTAATTGACATTGAAGATGGTGAAGAGATTAGCAATTCTTCTATCTGTGCAATGGATAGTGATGTCAAGGGTATGAGTGATAGTCAAGCCACTGGTTGTTCAATCACATATATCCGAAAATATTGTCTAACTGGTTTACTTGGTGTTGATGACGGAAGCAATGACCCAGATTCAATGGACGGTTCAAACTTCAAGAATAAGTCAAATAAGACAACTAAGTCACTCACAACACAAGAGAAAATTGCCAATATTATCAATGAAATCAATGAATGCACCTCTGTCACAGAATTGACTGCATTATGGAATAAAATCGGAAAATGGTCTGAAAATCAAGTAATCAAGCAGACATTTACAGATAGAAAGAACTTTCTTAAAATAACAAATTAATAAAAAAACAAGGATATGGTAAGTATTATAGTTGCAATGACAGAGAATAATGCAATTGGACTTGATAATAAATTATTGTTCCAATTCAAAGAAGATATGAAACATTTTGTTAAACTGACAAAACATAATGTTGTGATTATGGGGCGAAAGACATTTGAAAGCATTGGTAAAGAATTACCTAATAGAATTAATTATGTTGTTTCTTCCAATCCAGACAATTACATTCT
Source organism: uncultured Mycoplasmatota bacterium (assembly GCA_949527715.1). Classification (GTDB taxonomy): domain Bacteria; phylum Bacillota_I; class Bacilli_A; order Mycoplasmatales; family Mycoplasmoidaceae; genus Malacoplasma_A. Next base: position 2,182 of record CATEWF010000063.1, read on the forward strand.
TGGGTGCAAGTCAGTAAAGGAAGCAGTAAAAGATGCAAAGGAGAACTTTTCAGATAAAGAAATATTTATAATTGGTGGTGGACAGGTATATAAAACAGCAATAGAAGAAGATATTGTGGATTGTATATATGCTACAACTATTAAACTCCAATGTTATGGAGATACATTCTTTCCGACAATTGATAATGATAAATGGGAGGTTAATGAGCATATTGGAGAATATGAACAAGATGGAATTAGTTATTCAATTGTTAAATACACTAAAAAAAACTTGTAAAATAAAAAATTATTTTATGATTGAATGGAAAGACATTGTAGGTTATGAAGGTCTTTATAAAATTAGTAATGATGGACAAGTTTATTCATTGATAAGTAATAAGTATTTGAAATTTAGATTCGTTAAAGATGGTTATTATAGTATAAGTTTATTTAAAAAATCATTTTTAATTCATCGTTTAGTCGCTCAAGCATTCATTCCTAATCCACATAATAAACCTTGTATAGACCACATCAACACAAATTAGGACTGATAACAGAGTTGAAAACCTAAGATGGTGTACTCATAAAGAAAATTGTAATAATCCATTAACGAAGCATAAACTGAGTGAAGTTAATAAAGGTAAAAATAGTCCTAATTATGGAAAACACTTATGTGAAGAAACAAGACATAAACTGAGTGAAGCATTGAAAGGGCGACAACATAGTGAGGAATCTAAATTAAAAATGAAAAATGTAGCTCGAAAACGCACAAAACAAATAATTCAACTTTCGTTAGATGGTGAAGCAATAAGAATATGGGATGGACTATGGCAAATAGAAGAAGAGTTGGGCTTTATTGCAATCTATATTAGTGCTTGTTGTAAAGGAAAATATAAAACCGCATATGGTTTCAAATGGAAATATTATGAATAATTTTTTGTATTCTCAAATATAAATAGTATATTTGTAATATCAATTATTTAAAAAATAGTACAAAAAAAGGAAAAAATAATCACATTTTTGTACTGAAAATAATTTTTTACCTATTATATAAAAAAATGTTAAATAAGAGTGTAGTGTATAATTAGTTACTTCGATATTAGCTTAGTGGTAAAGCACAAGTATGGGGTTCTTGCAAATCGTTGGTTCAATTCCAACATATCTTAAACAGTTATACTAATTATAATTATTCTCATTCTTTTTTTAACATTTTTCGGTACTTGGGTATGTATAGTTGTATTGCATCGGTTATTTTTGAAAAAAAATACCGACAAACATTGTTCTATTCAAAATGAAGTGTAACAAGACTGATAATTTTTTTCTATTTATTGTCATTATATAAAATATATTATTTTTGCAGTGTGCTAACGTTGTAAAGTTAGTTGCCTTAGATGGTTTCAAACCATCCACTACAAGGATTGTGATGTGGAGAAGTGGTATCTCGTCAGCCTCATAAACTGAAGTTCGTTGGTTCAAATCCAACCATCACAACTTTTTATATGTATTAGCATATTTTTGTTTTTAAAAATTTTTAAGTTGTTATTATTAAAAATAATGGGAGACTGATTAATTTCAATCTCCCATTATCTTTACATCAAGTCAGTATTTCTTCGTCTTGTCCGATATACTTGCAGTCTTGGATTGGGTTTGTTTTTCTTATAGAAATAATCCCAACTATGTTGCCTATACCCACCATTATAATATTCAATTATCCAATCACATTCAGTACATTCATCATTAATAACTTCACAAGTGTCTGGACAATAAAGAGGATAAAACTCCTTATTCCTATCCAAGAACTTCTTTAATTGAACTTTCATTACTTCAACTTGTGAACGAACATGAGTATTAATATAATTTACATCATTGATTGATACACTGTCTGAATTATCCGATTTACCCTTTGTTATTCCAACTTCACTAATATGATATGAGAGGAACGGCAGACACTCATAAACGATTGAGAATGAGAGATAAGGATATAAAACAAGTAACAATGTTGAATTGGTTTCAGTTACTGTATTTGTATTCACTTGTTCAAGCAATTCTTCATACAATGGTGTCCCTATCAAAGGCTCAATCCATATCTTTTCTGCCACCTTGAAATATGGCTCTATATTGTCCATATTAAAATTAACTGGTACTGGTGAGTATGTCTTAAAATATTCCTCATTAATTAATGTCCAGGGTTTTACAATTTCAATTGCCATATTTCTTATTGTTTAATTTCATTATTATTAGTTATTTTTTCTTCTACATTATCTCCATCATAAGTGTCTTTAACATCATTGATAGCCTCATCTTTTGTTTCATCAACAATTGAAGTAGGCTGTAATACAGAGAATGATAATGGTTTCAATTCAATTTTAACATCAATTCCGTTTAACTTGAACATTTTATTGATAGTACCGACAATCTTGCTTCTATTTTTTGAAGCAACAGTCTTGTTATATAGATTGAATGCAACATTTAATAGATTACCCTCACCACCAAGCATTGAAGTATCTGCATCATAACCGATTAACTGTTTTGACGGTATCCTATGGGCAGATAATATTCTCGCAATACCTCTATCATTGTTACTTTCAAATAAATTGATATTATTTACATCCTTATCAAATTTGGTGAACTCAACTGGTTTTTCTTCGTCATTGTTTTTGAAATTAATCATTAATGAGTTTGCGTTGTCGCTTCCTTGGAACATTGCTTCAATATTATCCAATATCATCTTTCTTTCCTCATCATCATCAATGCGATTTAACGTCAAAATACCACTTGCAGAGAAGTTATTTGTTACAGACCTTAAATCATACCGTTGAAGCTCAATATCGGCTTGAATTGCTTTGCAAGCACTCATATAACGAGGCATTTGATAGTATAACATATCTGGTGAATAAGATTGCGACATAAATAGATAAGGTACACCTTGTGCCAATTCTTCATCATCTTGGAAGCCGAAAGCTCTCATTTCAATTGGTGGATATTTGCCCAATGAAGTCCAATCGGATGAAATATAATAATTTTGAATTACACCATCCTCATCCTTTTCACCACAACGGACATCAGATACAGACTGATGATAGAATGAATAAGTCTTATTGTCTTTATTCTTGATAATCTGGAATGCAAATGCACCATATATAATGTAGTCCAATGCAATCTTTTCAATAAAATCATCCCAAGTTTCCTGATAGTTAGGTACTACTTCCTCTTGTGTTATTGGTATCTTGTCATAATCAATACCATCACCAATGATAGCTGCCACCGCAAAATCAACACAAGATTGGTGTGTTGGAGAATTATAATATAAATTGCTTAATTGTAAGGGGAAATCATTTTTAACACCCCAATTAATCCATCCTCTCATTGAATTATTGCAACGAGGTGCATTCTCCACTTGTTTTTCAAGTTTTGTTACAATGACCTTTGAATTGACATTATTTTTAATTTTATTTTTACTTCCTTTTGGTCTTGACATTTTATTAGTATTTTTGCGACCGTCATTTGTTTTTCTTTGTGAGTATCGTTTTTCCATTTTTAAAATTAATTTGT
>CATEWF010000064.1 GCA_949527715.1 uncultured Mycoplasmatota bacterium
TCAGCTATAGTGGTAAATAAATAAATAAAAAAATATAATTATTTTTTTGTATTAGTGATTTGTTATAATAGGCGCTATTTTGGTTCTAGGTAGCATTATTATTTTATTATTATTTGTGTTTTTAATTCTATACATACCATTTGTAAAAGCATCTACTTCAAAATCGCCTGGCTGAATTAATGATCTACGTTTTATCATAGGATCTTTTTCATTATATATTTTAACTTTTGTGCCTTTTGCTAAATCAAAACCATACTGTGATTTGATATTATAATTTTCTTGACAAATTTTTCTAACAATATAATTCTCTAATTCAGCATCGTCATTAACCATTTTAGGACTTACATCAAAACCAGCATAATATGATAATGTTTGATGTGGTGCTGAGTTATATTGCAATACTATATCATGCATTATTTGAGGCGTTATTACATTGACTTCCATATGATATGCCATATCTCTTATTGTTCGAATAACTCTATCAATAATACCTAAGCTATTATGGTTCGGACTTGTATGTTGATTTACTCTAAAAGCATTCTGTGTTTTATTTAATCGTTCAACAGGTATGAATGTAATATTATTCGCGAAATAAAAATTTTGAGCATCATTTGATGTAAAGCATTTTTCTGAATCACCTGATAAATAATTTACACTCATTCCATTTATCATCATATTCTCTAAACATCTAATGTATTTAGCGGTTGTTTTTGTATTTTTATTACCATATGCATTTTTATTCGGATTGATAACTTTATTCATCAACTCAACAAATAAATATCTAGTATTAATATTAATCGCAACCAAATATACAAACTTTTGCTCAAACATTAAATCAATTAAGTAAGTATTTCTTGAAGCTACTTTATGTAATGCATACTTTTTTACATTTTGTTTTAGCGGAAAGTATGAATTAAATGCATCTATTTTTGGTGTTAGTGTTTTGTATTGTTTCATTAACGCATCTATTTTATTCTTACTTTTGAACCCGCATAACGTCAGAGAATTGGGTTGATTAATTATTGTCATTTTATTTACAATAAATTTAATTTTTTTATTTTATAGAAAATATCATGACTGAGACTCTACCACCATTAAAAAAATGGCATGAACGTAAAACATTTGCATCACCTACATTAAAAATGATAAACTCGAGGTTACAATATTATCGTAAAATATTAAGTCAGCCTGAACCAACAAATCAAAAAGCAAGAATCAAATATAATAAAATTAAAAGTAAGTATGAGCGTGATATGAAAGTAAGACGGTTGTTAAATAATGCAGTGAAAAATTTGTATATGTAATCTGGCAATAAATTGCTATATGTAATCTGGCAAAAAAAATAAATTGTATATATCAGCTTACTACATTTCCATCACTATCAAATTTAACATAACCATCTCCACCAAAATGTTGTGATACTGGGTTGTTTTTATTATTAAATTTCGGTATAACTTTTGCAATATTACCAATCACTGGTATTTTTTCTAATACTGATTTAGTTTTATTAAAGCCGTGTTTAAATCCATTAACAAAATTTTGAAAACCTTTTTTTATCTTACGTCCAAGGTTTTTGATCCAACTTCCAAATGCCATTTTTAATAATTTCATTCTTATAAAAAATCACTTTTCAATATTTTATTTATTATAATGACGATTTTTAAAACTCAAAATGATTTTTTTTGATTATATAAAATTAAATGACATTACGACAAGCTAGAATATTAAGCAGTGAGACAGATAATACAATTAAACAAGAGCAAAATACAAATGTTAATATAAAAATAAGCAAGCCGATCGCAGCACCGGAACGACCTCAAACAGTACCATTATATCCAAATGTACAGCCATTAAATAACGTAAATTTTACTCAAGCCAACCAGCCAACGGATACGTCTCAGGCTGGAGTAATTTCAGATTCGATTCATTCACCGATGACACAGATGAATATGTCGTATCAATTTCAACCACCAATAAACAACAATTGCCAAGGTATATGCGAGAGAGGTATAGCAGATATCGGAGCCGAAATAAATGAATTAGATAAAAAAAATAGATTTTTAGAAATGATAATTGAAATGTATGAAAGCAACCCTTTGAAAATTAATTCTCGTGTTGTTTGTGAGAGTAAATTATTGATGGATATGATTAAACTATTAACTGAATGTGACAAAGTTGAATTAGTTTTGAATGATGATATTGGCTGCTCTGGTTGTACTGGTAAAGATAAATTCATCTATATATCTAAAATATTAATTACAAAAGACAATAAAACCGAAGACATGAAATACGCATATAACGACATTTATTCACAATTTATTAAATATGGTGTTTCATTAAAAGTAGTTGTATAAATATATTGCAAAAAAATTAATTATATATGTTTTTTTTGTAACTTATGCTTTGAATATGCGCTCACTCTATGCTTTGAATAATGCTAAATAATGCTCATTTATTTTACCGCTTACTTTACCTACTATTGATTGTTGTATTTTTAATGTCATTGCATAATCCTCATCTAATATTCGTCCATCATATAATAACACATCACCGATCTGATATAAGTTAGCATCATCAACATAGAATAAATAATCACCATGAGTAGCAAATTTTATACATCCATTTTCACTATCAACATCAGTAATAATACCAACAAAATCTTTCCATGAGCCATCAACAATAACACTGCAAATACAATCAGTCGAATCATTTATTGTAGATGATTGCCATATTGGATTAATATTTTCGTCTTGTGTATCAATTACACGTTTATATACATGACCACTCATAAATACAGGCTTACCGATTTTATAATAACTTATTTCTTCGCCAGCTTCAATTGGACAATAATGCGTAATAGTATTAGATCCATTAGATGTTACTTTACCATTCACTGTTAAATTACTTGATATTGTTGTTGGTTTATTTAGATTAATAGCTGATGATGTAAACGTAATGATGTTAGATAAACCAAATATACATAATCCAGCAATACCAGGTTCTCGATAATATATATGAAATGAATTATTAGTTGAACGTGATTTACCTATAGTAATACCAATATTGCTATTATTAGTTAGATTTGGTGCTAGTATATTAACAACTTGATAATTATTCCCATTATTCGATGTAGTGGAAAAATTAAGCGCACCATTACCTGATGTTGTGTTGATACTTAAATTTCCGTTAATTGTTGAATTACCTTCTTTTTTTACAAATTTACCATCACACTCAAAATCTGTGTAATATCCACATCCAGGTTTAATTGCATTAATACGATTATATATTTTTATTAAGCATCCTGATTTTTTAGTATTAGACGCGTATATTTTCCATGTTACATTAGCATCAGGTATTGCAACTTCTGTTACATTTTTTATAGTTAATGCAAATATTGAATTTGTAAATATTGGAAAATCTATAGCAGTTTCGCCATCAGAATATGTTACTGTAGTGTATGGTGATATATTCATTCCATTAACATTAGCAGTTTCCTCATGAACGATAACATCTATAGTATATTTTTGAGTAGTGTCAGCATTATTCCATATAAATATTAAGAAGTGATTTCTTATCATTGCCCATGAATCAGATAATGTTATAGTACCAGCGTTATATGTAAAATTGGATGATTTATTGTCAGAATCATCATATAAATACCAACCATAAGCTTCAGAAAAATTAAATAGATTTTCATCATACTCAATATTTGATAATGTTAATGAATGTTTTAATATTTGTTGAGTTACATTATCAGATTCTTGTATTAAATTTAATCGTCCTGTTAGCAATTCGATATTACTTGCTGCTAACGATATATTTTCATTTATAGGCTCAAGTAATTCATTACATTCTGTTTTTGTATAGCTATCAGTTTTTAAAGCATAATTATTTGATAAATCTGCAGTAGTTGTATAATCATCGAATTTGTTATTTATTGTTGATATGCTTGATTCTAAGTTATTTTTTAATGCTTTATCATTTTCTTCAAAGTGATTAAATGAATCATTCATAGTAGTAATCCAATCAACCATTACATCATTTACTTTTTCATCATTAATATCATCAACTTCAGCAGCAACTCTAGCACGTCTCATTGAATAAGTGTTTGGTGTTTCTGTATTAGAATTAGCATCTAAATGACTCTCTTGCGATTTATCTAATGTATGTATTTGATCAATTAAAGCTTTTAATGATAACTGTAAATTATCAACTTTTTCATTTGTAGCGTAATTATTTGTTAATTCTGTTATTGATGCTTTTGTCGATATATTTATTTTATTTGTATCGATATCTGATTGAAGCTGATCTAATGTTTCAAATATTTCAACTATATCTTTATTTTTTTCACCTAAATCAAAATTAATATTTTTAATTGCATTATTTATTGTATCAATTTTTGTTGAATTATCAGTCGTCATATTATATAATGTTAAATCATTATTTTCGAAATGTGTTAAAGTATCGCTCACTGCTGTAATTACTGTATCATATGTGTCATTAATTTTATTAGGATTTATTGTTACGGTTGGCTCATCTACTACAGGTTCATCTTCTTCAGGTTCATTTAATAATACTGGTAAATTTTCTGTCATTAATGTTGGTGTTTCTGTAATATCTGGATTAGTAGTTAAATGTGTATCAATTGTATTTGCAAGCTCATATAATTTATCAATACACGCATTTATTGTATTATCTACTATTTCGACATTTTTATATAATATTTTTTTATCAGTCCATAATTGATCTTGAACATCTAAAATTGACGTTAATGTGTAAGGATTACCATCTTTATATGGCTCTTGATTAACATTTACAATAATATCATTTTCGAAAACTGGTGTTGAATTAAATGTAACGCTAGCTCCATCAACATTAGAAAATTCAGTTTTACCATCAAATGTTGCGCCATTAAAAACATGTAAATTTGATAGTAAGCCATTACCTCCATTAGACATACCATCACCACCTCCAACTAATGCTTTATCTGCTGCATTTTGTTTAGTTAATATTGCTGTCATTCGATTATATTTTAAGTGATTTTAAAATTGTTATAAATACATACACAAAAAAAATAATATAATAATTAATATTCTAACTTTAAAAACAACACAAAGTTATCAGGAACAATCAGCTTTCCAGTAGCATCAGAGAACCACACATCAAATGTACTTTTTGTATTTATTATTTCATATTTTCTATTATCATCTGGCGGTAATAAATTTGCATACCATACTAATGAATCGCAATAATCATCTCTAGGTATAAATGATGCATGTATTTCTGTTTCACCATCTAGATAATGATTGCATGTAGCTCTACAATATTGAAATGATATATAACGGTCTTTATTCGAATTAACAAATTCCATCGGTAATTCAAAAGTAAATCTTTTTTTATCGTTTTCTTCACCACTTTTAGCTCTAACTGGATAGTATGTTTTTGTTGTTGGTTCTGAATTTTGAATATTTGCCATCATCTGTTCATACTCATCAATCACACCATCTCCATTTAAATCAACAGCATCATCATTATATTTTTTGCCGCGATATGGATTGAAATTGTAAGAAATGTTTTTTAATCTTAAGTGTCTACTCA
>CATEWF010000065.1 GCA_949527715.1 uncultured Mycoplasmatota bacterium
AGTGCACACCATTATTTTATCATTGGTGTTGCACTTTTAATTGCAATTTGGGAACACGCTTGATTAGCGTGTTTTTTTAAGCTTTCTAGAAGAATTATTTCTTTTCTACAGGTTTTTCTTCGTTAGATTTTTGGAAACTTCTTCCAAATTTCTTGTGAGCAATGAAACCTTGATCAAATTTCTTCTTAGCTACTTCTGGAAGGATGATTTCTTCATCTTTCTTACCAACGATACTTAATGGTTCACCTAAAGCTTCACAAATTGCGTCGTTTAAGATTGTAACAATTAAGAAGATTGTTCTAATTGAAGTAGTGTTTGCTGGAATTAAGAAGTCAATTACGTCAGGATTTGTGTTTGTATTTGCGATAGCAACTACAGGAATACCTAATTTTTTAGCCTCACTAACTGCGTTATGTTCAGCGATTGGATCAGTCACTACGATAGCTTGTGGTAAACCTCTCATAGTTCTAATACCATTTAAGAATTTAGACATTTTTTCTACTTCTTTAGACATGTCTAATTGTTCTTTTTTAGAATAACGTTTAATTTCATCAGACATTTGAAGAGAAATTAAGTTATTTAATTTATCGATAGACTTAGAAATAGTTTTGAAGTTAGTTAATGTACCACCTAATCATCTTTGGTTGATGTAGAATGATTTACTTCTTGTACATTCATTTTTGATTAAGTTTTTAACATAGTCACCACGAGTACCAACGAATAGGATTCTTCCACCTTCTTTAGTAATGTCTCTTAAGAAGTTGTAAGCTCTGTCTAAGAAAATGATAGTTTTTAGGATATCAATGATTTGATTTTTTCCACCTTTACCCGGGTAGATGAATGGTCTCATCTTAGGGTTTCATCATTTAGCAGACATACCAATGTGGCATCCTGATTCCATTAATTTAGAAGCAGAAATTAATTTCTTAATTCCTGAATCTTTATTTTCTTCAAAAAATGCATCGATTTTAGCTTCAATATTTTTGTTTACTGCTTGAAAATCTTTTGATGAATTTGCATCAAGTGATTTTTTTTCAGAAGCAACCTTCTTAGTAGATGGTTTTCTTGTTTTTTTAACTTCTGATTTTGCTTTTTCAGTTGTTTTTACAACTGATTCATCTTTAGTATTTGTCATATAACCTTTCTTTATAAATGTATTTTAATATTGCAAATATTAGTCAATTTTTAAATCTGTGAATGCAGCATCAATTGTTGTAGCTCTACCAAAGAATTCAACTTCAACTGAAGCAGTACCTTTATCAAGATCAATGGCTTTAATGTCACCACAAGTTCCTGCAAAAGGACCAACTGTAATTTGAACAGTGTCACCAATTCTCAAGTTTGTTTCATAAACTTGTTTTGGAGCAACTGTTGGTTGTTCAGAATGACTTTGTTCAGATTGTTGAACTTGTTCTTCTTGTTTTCTTTCAGTAACTGCTTCAAATTCTTCAATAGTAATTGGAATGGGCATTGCGCCTTTACCACTACTACCAACGAATCCCATAACACCATTTGTGTTACGAATTGTATATCAAATGTTTTGGTCCATAATCATATTAATGAAAATGTAACCTGGGAATTTATTTACAACTTTAATTTTAATTCTCTTATATCTACCATCTGGTAAAGTTTCTCATTTAGTTGTTTTAGTGTTCTTCATTGTTTTTGGCAATGATGGATCATCTTTAGAGAAAACATCTTCTTTAATTTTGTTTTCTTTGAAAATCTTAATTTCTTTTACATGATCTTCATAACCAAAATTACGAATCTTTTCTACTAAAGATTCAACTATTGAATCTTCTTTACCACCGATAGCAGTAATAATAAATCATTGTGCTGATGAGTTTTGCATATTAACCTCTATTTTATTAACCCACTAATTTGATCAAATCCTAAGAATATTAAACACAATAAAGCAACAATAATGATTGTAGTAAAAAAATCACGAACAATTCTTGACTTAGAAGGTCAAGTAATTCTTCCAAATTCTTTACCAATACCAAAGAATCATTTCTTAAATTTATAAGAAAATTTTTTCTTAGGATCTTTTACTTTTACTTTTGATTTGTTGTCTTCAGAAACTACTTTAGATTTGTTTTTCATAGTGAATAAGCAATATAAAACTAAAAATTATCTAGTTTCCTTATGTAAGGTTGTTTTCTTACATTGAGGGCAATATTTACGAAGTTCCAAACGTTTTTCACTTATTTTATTTCTTTGAATATGGTAATTACGTGAATTACATTCTTCACAGACTAATATCGCTTTAACTTTCATATTTTTAGACATTTAAAAAAGGAGCTTTGGCTCCTTCCAATTAAATGTATTCATATTATATATATGTATCTATAAAAAAGCAAATATTTTTTATTTACAAAAATTAATGAGAAAAATTTCATTTGATTTTCTCAGACAGCAATCTAAATTTTTTGTATATTTTTGTTTCGGTAGTACCAAATAAAAAAGCGATTGTTTTAGTAGAAAATCCTTTTAATTTCATTTCAAACATTGATTTATAAAATGGATCAAAATTATTTTCAATATATTCTAATACTAAAGATAAAAAATCTTGTTTTTCTTCTTGTGAAATGCATTCACTAGTAGTAGATTTCAATTTATTTACCAATAAATCAAATTCTCTATTTTGTTTAATGGTTTTAATAACCTCTTTAATGATTTTAGTTTTAATGTTAATAAATAAAGCTTGATCAATATTGTATTTATTTTGATTTGTATCAAATCTTTTCAAACAATTAACAAAAGCAATATATAAAATGGAATCTAGTTCTGTAAAATGCATCTTATTATTAGGAAAATGTGTTAAGATTATTTTTATTGCATAAGATCTCATAATATTTAAATTTTTAATATAAAGTCTATTTGTTGTTAAAAAACCTTGTTCTTTCTGAGAGTCAATAATCTCAGAAAGACTAATTTTAAATTTAATCATATCTATTCAGTTAAATTATTTTTGTTAACGATATTAACAATTCTTTTTTCAAGATTTGTCATACTTGTTTCAAGAGTGTCCATTCTTGCCTCGATGGCATCCATTCTTTTTTCAAGAATGTCTAATCTATCTACAATGTTTTCTAACATTAAAAGGACACGTTGATTAAATTGTTCTTGTTTTTCTCAACGTTTATTGTTTTGTTCTTCAAATTCTTTAAATCATTGAGGTTTTTGCACAATAACACCAGTTCCTTTAATAGTCATTATATCTGCTATTATTTTGTCGTTGCTAATCTTCTTTTTGATCTCTATAAGAGATCTTTTTGGTTTACAAAGATTTAATTGATTTATATTTTCTTTTTTCATAGTAGACATAATTGAAAAAATAGAGGTACAAGAAAAGTATCTTTTTTTATATTAAAAAAGTTTAATTTATACATAAAAAAATGATGGATTTTTTCCATCATTTTTCAAATTAATTTCTAAGACCCAAGTCTTTAATTAATTTACGGTAAGCTTCGATATCTTTCTTTTCTAAGTATCTTAGTAAAGATTTACGTCTAGAAACTTTTTGGAATAAACCTCTCTTTGTTGAGAAATCTTTTGGATTCTTAACTACATGCTTTGTAATTTCATTAATTTCAAGTGTTAATAAAGCAACTTGAGTTTGAATTGAACCAGTGTTGATTTCACTTCCGCCAAATTTTTTGATAGCTTCTTTTTTATTTTTACTTGTTACTGCCATAATTGTTCTTTTACTTCCTTTCTTTGTATGACTATGTGCTATTTACCTAGTAATGAATGGAAGGGTTTCAAAACCAAGTAATAGTATATAGATTATATATAAAAGTCAAAAGTTGCAATTATTTTTTAATGTTGCTAGTAATTATTTGAATTGCATCCAATATTTCGTCTTTAGAAGGCTCAGGAACATTAACAATTCTATATTTCACTTTTAGTTGATTGTATTTTTGAACACCCATTGTGTGATATGGTTGCAATTCAAACTTATCATTGTATTTTAATGTTTTAAGAAATTTACCAAGCTTCTCTAAATCTTTTGGATCATCGGTATAACCAGGAAGTAAAACTTGTCGTATTCAATAATGTTGTTTGTTTTTTTCTAAGAATTTTATTAAGTTGATTTCGTTTTGATTTTCAACACCACATAATCCCTTGTGTTTTTTAGGATTAATATGTTTAATGTCAACCAATCATAAAGGTTTATATTTAATTATTTTTTTATAGAAGTTTAAATTAGTTGAATTAAAAGTAGCTCCAGAAGTATCTAAAGCAATACTTATATTGTTTTCATATCCAAGTCTACAAACTTCTAAACAAAAGTCCATGTGAATTAATGGTTCTCCACCTGACAAAGTTATTCCGCCGCTATTCCTGTAATAAGATTCATTATGTCTATATCTTTCTATTAATTCTGTAGGCGTAATAAAAGTTTTAGAACCGTTTATTTTTCATGATTCGGGATTGTGACAATATAAACATCTATAAGGACAACCTTGTAAGAATAAAACCAATCTTATTCCTGGTCCATCCACCGCACCAAAACTTTCAATTTTAAAATATGGTGCTCTTATTTCTTTATCCATACTTCATTTATATGACAATCATTAGTATAACAAAAATAGTTTATGTTACTAACCATAAACTATTTCCCAATTGCACTTATTATTGCAAAAAAGAAACACCTAATGTCTTAATTGGGTGTTTATTGTCTTTTATATTGCTATTCAATTGTCAAATGATGAAAGACCTGATTCCGCTGCTGTGTGAGTTTTTAAATAATCTAAAACTTCTTGCGAAGTACTAGTACTATTACCAGATACTCTAATAACCCCCTCTGTTCGTAAACTATCTGAAAAAGAAACAGAATTAATTTTTTGTAATCAAGCGTGATTCTTGTTTAAATCTACATTGTTAAATATAAGGGTTGATATTCAGGAATATTCCCCACTAAAAATGTAATTTTGATCAATTTCATTAAGACTAGATGGAATAGTAATTATTGAATTGCCTCAAGACATGTTATACATTGAACCCAATTGTGTTAGTCCTTCTGGAAATGTTATTTTATCTGGTGAAAAACCAGCAAAATTAAAAGCATATGATTCGATGTTGTTAATTTTAGAATTGTTTTCAAATATTATATTTGCAATATAAGTAGGAATGACAATACTAGATTCTTCATCAGAATCAAAGGCATGAGCAGCAATAGTAACCACATCTTTTGGAATCAATAATGTATCATAACCATCATTAATATGTTCATCTGCAACAAAAGTATTTTTAAATCCTTTTAATACACCATCGGAAATATCAAGATATTTTTTTGGTATAGCATTTTTTATTCAAGATGAACAATTACAACTAGTTGACATCGCTGGAATTGTTGCAACAACTCCCAATCCACAAGTAATACTTGCAATTGTTTTAATTAATTTTTTATTCATAATATTCCTTTCAT
>CATEWF010000066.1 GCA_949527715.1 uncultured Mycoplasmatota bacterium
GATATAATCTTTTAACCAACTTATCTGTTTTCAATGATATATACAAAACCTTTGCTATATAATTGCTTTTATTTATTTGTATTGGATATTTATCACATAAAATACTGAAATTACATTTAACAAAATCTTCAGGGGAATCAAGCAAAGTGATAACGTTGTTGATATAATCATATACCTTATAATGCTGTTCAGTAGTCATTTTTATAGAAGTAAAAAAATATATTTGAAATTTAATTTTATTCAGGGGATGTTAAATCATATAATCCAATTCTGACAAGAGGTGGAATTCCATTAGGCTGAACAAGAATTGATATTGATGCATCATATAATAAGCATAATAAAGGAGGTGTATCAACTTCATCAGCAAAAGTATCTTCTCCAGTTTTTTGTGAAACATTGATTTCAAAGTTAATTGGGGACAATGATGTTAGTCCTTGCTGATATGTATTGTCAGTTTCAGTAGGAAGTCCTATAAAGAATGAACTTCTATCATTCGAATAATAATTTAATGATGCATTATAACCACTTTTATTAGTCAATGATGCTGCAACTTCTTTGTTAAATCCACTTTGTTCACCATTCATGTTCATAGCATTTTGACAATACTCAATAAATTCAGGATATTTTTCAGTTGTACCAAATGGACGTGCCGGTACATTTCCATAACCACCTGCATTAATATAAAATGATTCAAATAACGGATTCTTAAATACAGTTTTATATCTATTATGTAATGGGAATAAACAAAATATTGAATCAACAAATCTAGGAGTAATTGTACAAGTAGTTTTATCACTTGGATTTTTTAATGCATTTGTTGTAGTATATATTGATAATGTTTGAGTAGGAAATGTTAAAGGATGAGTTGGATCAGTATATCTTTGAACCAATGAATTATATATATTATCACTAATTCCAAAACATGGTATGATACTTAAGCAATCAGTAATAACATACTCAACAACATTACTTGTTCTAGTTCCTGCATTTAATGTAAATGTTTGATTTGGTGCTGTTCCAGCTGCAGTAGATTTAACCCAACATGTAATTGATTCACCAATTGGTATGAATTCAGCTGTAATAGGTTCAAATGTATATTTGGAATATATACTAGGCTCATTTTTTAATTCCATGCTTGGACCTAATGGACAATAAACCATTCCTGCACATGAAAAGAATAAACGTAATTCAATCTTACCTGCAAAAGCTGGCAAATATTTAATATTAGATAATGGTAAAAATCTTTTCAAATCAATCTTTAAGTATATAGTATCAGTTGCTTCTTTAGTATCTGTCCAATCTACAATAAATCCTGATCTTCCACCTGATTTATTATTCCAAATATCTTTATGTCTAGCTTTTGAATAAATATCAGCTCTTTTTGTTGTTTCATTAGCACAACATGATGTTAAAAATGATTCTTCACATGCAAAATTTTGAGTATAAATTGTATTTCCATTAGCAACAATTTCATATTTTTCTACTGCATCACGTGCATCTTTAAATCCATACCATACTCTGTTAAAAGGATAATTTCCAACATTCCCTGTACTTAGTGTATCATTAATATTAACTTTAACTTTCATATTAACTTTAATAAATCCGTTATATAGGTCTGCAGTATTATGACTATTAGGTGATATAATAATTGATGTATATGAACCTTGTTGAATAGGTGGGGAAGGTGAATAGGATGTTTGTGGATTGATTGAATATTGTTTATTTGTATCACTCATTGCAACACAATTATCAACTATATCAAAATAAGAAGCTATTTGAGTACAAGCTTCAGCTGAAGTTTGCATTATTAATTCATTGTTAATCATTTAATTGAAACAAAAAAATATAAATAAATTTACATTAAATCTGAAAAAATATTATTTCTTCTTCTTGGCTGATAAAATGATTGTTCTTGTTGTTTTGGATTTGGTTCATCATTTATTGCCTCATCTTCAATATTAGAAACTGATTCTACTGTATTATTTTGAGATGTTATATAATGAGATGGATGCTTATTAATTTGTTTTTGAATAACTTCTTTGATTATTCTTTTTTGTTCTTTCTTTTTTCGTTTAGCTTTAATTTCTTCACCTAATAATTTTAATTGATTTAATATTTCTATATTAATAGTTGGATCATATGTTTGATTCATTTGTGATTTTACTTTGATTTTTTGTTTTGGCTGTGTTTTTGGTTCTTCAATTTGTTCTTCTATTTTTTCTTCAATTGGATCTTCATCTGATTTGATATTGGTATCTTCATCTGATTCTTCAATATGTTCTTTCTTTTTACGTGGTCTAACTATATATTTACCATCTGTTTTAGTTGGAAATACTTCATAATCATCATCTTCAATACCTCTTAACCATTTATTGATTAACTGTAAACGTTTGCTTTGTGGTATTCTTTTTGACATTTATATAGTTAAAAAAATGTTTTATTAAATTTGCTGTAATTTGCTAAGATTTGCTTGAATTTGTTTAACTTTGTTAACCTTCTTGCATTACATATTTATTTCTTAATATAGCTCTATCAGATTTCATTTGTTTACTATTTTCTGTATTGATATTATCGGTTTTTAATTTAGCATTATTATTTTCAGTTCTTCCTTGTGCAGCATTATTAACTTTTTCTAAAGCTGTTCTAACATTACCTTTTGGAATATACTTTAAAGCCTTATCAGCAAAATTGGAAATTTTATTTCTTGTTTCTTCTGAAAAAAGTTTTTTGCCAATACCTTGTGCTACTTTTCCAATTATGCCTGAATGTTTATTTACACCTTCTATAACAGTATTTGTAAGTTTACCAGCTAAACCACCTGTAATAGTATTAGCAGTATTCATTAAATGTTTTCCAGCTAAACCAATACCTGTTTTAATTAATTTCTTAAAGAATCCCATTTAATTATAATAAAATTTATTTTTCGAAATAATATTTATCAGCTGTTATATTCATTATAAATTTATCATGTGGATCTCTATGCTGTAAGTATTCTTTTACAGTTTCTTTAGTATTTAAATTATTATTTGTTTGTTGAAGTAATGATGTAAAATCTTCTTCACTATAGCCACTATAACAAATTATATCAGTTGCCATTCTTTTAGCATTAATATGAACAAACCTAATTGTTTGGAAAGCCATTATACAAGTAATATTATAATGCCTTGTTTTAGTTAATAATCTAATAAATTCGCTATTTCCATTTTTTAATAAATCACTACCTGCACAATCATCTAAAATTATTAATGTATTATATGGATATGATGCAGTTTGATACTTTACAAGTTTATTTGCAATATATACTATTCTATCATCTAAATCTTGTAATGAATGCTTATTAATAAGTCTTTCCATTTCTTCATTTGTTTCTTTCATTTTAGTTAGTATATGTTTTACCAATGAATAATATTTTATTTTTCTTTTCAAATGCTTTTTTAAATAACTAGTTAATTGTGTTTCAGAAATATATAAAATAGGTGTTATTACATTTTTACTTAATACTTCTGATGTTTTATCCATTTTCCCTGATGTTGAACAAAAAATAATCTTTTGATAATACGGCTGCTTAAATAATTTTTCTGTAATCAAAATGTGTTTCCAGATAAAATATGTTTTTCCAGAACCTGGTCTACCAATAAGAAAATAAATACCATTTGAACTAAATGGATATTCAGGATGTAAAGGTTTTATTAATGCCATTTCTATTTCACGTT
The DNA here is from genome assembly GCA_949527715.1 of uncultured Mycoplasmatota bacterium. Lineage (GTDB taxonomy): Bacteria > Bacillota_I > Bacilli_A > Mycoplasmatales > Mycoplasmoidaceae > Malacoplasma_A. The sequence goes on from CATEWF010000066.1 coordinate 3,714, forward strand.
GATTCTTTTGAAGAGTTTTCTTGATTAATGATTCAACACTATTAATAATTTGCTTTGAATCAATTGACTTTTTTATTGTCATTTTAATTATAATTAAATGAATTATTTGAATTTCGTTAAGGAATGTTTTAAATATCAACTAATAGGTTTCATGATAGAGCTTTTATATGAGGGTGGAAAAATTATTTATAAATCTATAAATGAGAAAGTTGATTAAGGCCATTTAATAATATCATCTGGGATATTTTTTTGTTTTGACCAAAATTCTCTTTCCATTTGTGATAAAGTAGTAGGTGTTCCTTCTCTAAGATTCTTAGCAGGAATAAAATCAAATGTTCCACCTTCATACATGACTTTATACTTTTTCTTATCATATGATATAATTTTATTTATTATTCCACGTTTCCCACCTTTTAATGTATCAGCAATTGGAACATTAGAAGATGCTTTAATCAATTGATATCCTGGATACTTATCAATAGATTCATCTTTAGACTTGATTATAAATTGATTACCAGATTTTGAATCAACAATATAAGATTCTTTTGTTGCATTTGAACGTTTTTTAGATAAAGGATTTTTTTCATTAATTATTCTAACTCTTTCACCTGGTTGAAAATTATATGGATTATTTTGTGATTTATCTTTTATATATTGTATTTCATCTTCATTTGTTATTTCATTTGGTGCTTTGAATTTTATGGACTTATGAGGAGATTCATTATATGTTTCAATCAATTGTTTCATTTCTTGTTTATCTATAAATTTATTATTACCAATCATATCTCTAATAGTTCTCATAAATCTGTTGATTATACCTAGTACATTGTGATTATTATCTTCAGTTGTTTTATATATTATATTGTTTGTTTTCATGAATTCTAATACATCATTAGATAAGTAAGCACTATCCTGATCTGAAGTAATTGAATAAACTTCTGGAACATCTTTTATAAATAATTGTAAAGCTTTTAATACTTCTTTAGCACCTTTTCCTTGCATTGCATATGAATAAGCTTTCCTAGTATTTATATTAATTAACATTAAATAATTTAATCCATTCTTTTTCTTCTCATTGATAAAAGTGTCCATTTGAAATCCATTTGGTTGTTTTGAATAAATATTCATATATTGAGCTTTTGGTATTTTGACATCATGAACAATATTCTTTAAAAAAGTTTTTGCATCTTTTTCTGAAAATCCATATCTTTTTGCTAATGGAATAAATTTATTTGGGGACTTCCACGGATACTTCTTAAATAAATCATCAATTGTTTTGAAATTATTCATTTATAAAAAAATTAAAAACAATTTATACATATAATAATTTGTGATATGGCAAGAATTGCAATTCAATATTAAAACTTTCATTCAAAGGAATTATTACTGGAATATTATTATGACGGGCTGAATAAAATTCAATCCAAAAATGCTGATCCGTTGAGTTGAGTTTAAAGTACTTAATTGTATGATAAAATATTTGACTATTTCCAAGATAACCTTTTGATGAATCACATGCAAAACTAGAATATACTTTACAACTATGTCTGTCCCAAACATTTTCAAACTGAATCTCTCTCATCCATTTGTTCAAATATTTATCTGGATTATTTTGAAATGGTTCATATCCAATATTCATTACATCTACAAAATCATAAATATTATTA
>CATEWF010000067.1 GCA_949527715.1 uncultured Mycoplasmatota bacterium
AACAGTGAAGCATTACTTGCGGTTTTAAAGACTAAAGGTTTACCAGCAGATGGTTGAACAGTCGCATAATCAATCAACTAACCTAATTAGTAAATGTACCTAAAATTTGGGTACATTTTTTTGTGTTATTAGGGTGTAAAACCTATTTAAGATTATTTCTTTTGAAAACATCTAAAACATAATTATTAAACTGTTCTTGACGTTCTCAACGTTCATCTTGACGTTTATTAAATTCTTCTTGACGTTTATTAAACTGTTCTTGTTTATTCATAAATTGAATAAAAAGATCACGAAGAGAAGTCTTCGGTGGCTTAACTCCTGGTTTTCTTTTTTTAATTTTCTTTGAAGGTTCTAGCATGACTTTACCTGATGTAGTTGTTTCTTGTTTAAGATTTGAATATTTATATTCTTTTCTCATATATATTATAAACTCCCATTTTTATAGTAGATTAATCTTACCACCAAAATGAAAAAATAGAGGACAATAAAAGTATGTTTTTTGTCCTAATAAAAGTTCAAAATTAATCAAATTTTTTTCCAACTTTAAATTGATGATTACCATTTATTAAACTAGAAACATCAACCCTATTACTTTGCCCACTTAATTTAATAACTTTTAAAACAATTGCACCATTATTTGTTGAAACAAAAATTCCGTTTTTATCTATTTTTAAAATCTCTCCAGGTACAGAAGGTTTTAATGTATTATCAATTTCAACAGCATAAATTTTAACTAATCTGCCATCATAGATTGTGCATGCTGCAGGATTATCAAATAAGCCTCTAACTAAACATTCTATTTGTTTAGAAGATTTGTTTCATTCAATTTTTTCATCTTCTTTTGAAATGATCGTACAATATGTTGCTTCTAAATCATTTTGTGGTATTGGTATAACTTTATTTTCAAGAATGTCATTTATATTTTTTCTAATCATTTCGTAACACTTATTTTCAATAGTATGAAGTAGTGAACAAGTAGTTTGTTTTTCACCTATCATAATTTTTTCTTGAAATAAAACGTCTCCTGCATCTAGTTTATCAACCATGTACATAAAACTAACACCAGTTTCTTTTTCATTATTAATAATGGCAGATTGAATTGGAGTAGCTCCACGGTATTTTGGTAATAACGATGGATGAACATTGATACACTTTAATCTTGGAATACCTAAAATGTTATTCGGAATTATTTTTCCATAGGCACATGAAAATATTAAATCAGGATTTAATTGTTTGATTTGTTCATATATATCATTTAAATTTTCTGGTTGAAATAATTTAAGATTATTTTTAATAGCGAGTTGTTTTACTTCACTAAATATAATTTCATGTTTTCTACCAACTGGTCTATCTGGTTTAGTAACAACAGCAATTACATTTACTTTACTATCTAGTAAAGCTTGTAAACATGTTGCAGCAATCTTTGGAGTGCCAAAGAATATTACAGATTGTTTGTTAGAACTGATTGATTCCATATTTAAATTATATGAAAATAAAAACTCACAATGTAGTGAGTTTGTTTTTTATAGGTTTTCAATTGCTAAGAATACTGGGATTTTTGTTTTTTTTAACTGATTAATTCCTTTTGTTCCAGGAACACTAGAAATAAACATGCATCCGACTAATTTACCACCAGATTGTTTAACAAGTTTGTTAATTGCTTTAATTGTTCCACCTGTAGCAATAATATCGTCTACCACTAATACTCTATCGTCTTTCTCAATATCACCTTTAGTGATTTCTATTGTGTCTTTACCATATTCAAGATCAAAAGAAGCACTAATAACAGGACGAGGTAATTTTCTAGGTTTTCTTGCAGGAATAAATCTTATTCCTTTTTTAATAGCTAATGGACAACCTAATCAAAAACCACGAGATTCAGCAGATACAATTACATCAATTTCAAGATTTTTAATTTTATTGTATAAATAATCAATTAATTCCTTATATGCTCTAGCATTATTCATTAAAGGAGTTCAATCTTTAAAGACAATACCTTTTTTAGGAAAGTCTTTTACATCAATGATGTATTTAGAAAAAGTATATTTTTTAGTCATATTTATATTATAAATATGTTCTTGTTTTCTTTACTTTATTAACACCATCAATTAATTCTTCATCAATTGTGTCATAGTTCTTTTGAACTAAAGCACGTGCAGTTAAATTTTTCAAATATTTATGTTTAATCGTTAAGAAGAACGCACTAAAGATTGGAGCAATGAATTTAGCTACAAATACACTAATCAAGAATCCAATTAAACAAACATAAGTGAAAGAGATTAATGAAGTAGATCCAAATAAAATTGCAGCAAAAATCATTCCAATACCTGTAGGAACAATAATTAAATAGTATTTAAAGTGATTTGCAAGTTGATCATTAATTGCTTTTTTAATTGATTTGTAATCAAAAACATTTTGTTTTAATCACATATTATTTACATTAGCTGCAATGTTAAATACTAATAAAGCATTAACAATAAATACTAAAATTGCAGCATAAACAATGTAAGTATCAAAATAAATTTGACAAATAGAAATAAATGTAATAGTTAATAACGGTCCAGCAACAAGACCAATAAATACTCCAATAATTGAAGTTCAACCAAGTCTTATAAATGTATAAATTGAGATAAATCCAGAAGCAATTAATAATAAGTTAATGTCAGTATGAACAAAGTTCATAATTGCATCATTAGTGATTGAACCTAACATAATGTTGCTTGCTTGAATATTTGGTATAAGTGGTAAGAATGCTTCAGTGATTTCTTCATAGTTTAGTACTGAAGAAGTATACAAATATACATAATTTCCGTCAAAACTTGTATTGTACCAAGAAGCAATATGAAGTTGATTTAAATCTCTAATGAAATCATTAAATTTAAATTCAATTACATTTCCAACAAATATCACTATTCTCGTACCACCATAAAAAGAATAAGAATTGTGAACCCCCACTGTAAAGATCATTACTAGTCCAACTATTGCAATAACAATAAATAACAGCGAATATGAAATTCCTTTTCAACCAAAGACATTTGTTTTCAACAAATTATTGAAAAATGTTACATGTTTCTTTTTATTCTTGTTATCTATTTCAGGTCTATTACCAAAGAAAGTAAGTTTATTCAAATTAGGGTTAGTTTCTAATTTTTTTGCAAAATTGTCCACTAATTTTTTCTTTTTTCATGCAAATAAATTGAAACATTTAGCATTAGATTGGTTACCAAACATTAATAACATCATTGCACTTAAACACAAGAAATTGATTACAAATGAAAGAAGTGAACCAATAACTAGAGCAACACCAGCAGCTAATAAAGTAGTAGGTCCAAAATAAACTAAAACAACACCAACTAATAGAACAATTACATGTAAGTCAATACAACTCATGATTGATGATAAGAATGTTCTCTTAGCGCAAACCATCATATCATAGGTCATAGCTAGTTGTTTTTTAAATCTTTCAAAATAATTTACTAAAGTGAATGTTCCTAAAACAACAATTGCTAATAGTCCTACCATTAAAGCAACAGAGAATTGGTATCCACCAATAAACGAGAACAAAGCAGTTAATGAAGAAGTTAAACTCATTAAACCAAAAGAAATTAATCCAGGTATCTTATATAAAATACTTACAATAATTCCTACAAGCAAACTAACAACAATATAAACAATAATTGATGATATTACTGCACTATTTCCAAAAATGTTACCAAATAATGATGTAGAAATAGCAACAATTGATGTTTTATCATCATCAAATGTATCACCTTTTTCATCACGTCCAGTTAAAGCACTAATTCATCCGTGACTATTTTCAGTTGAAGTTATATTTTTAATTGGATAAACAAAAGAATATGTTGAAAATTCTTTTTTGATTAATTCAGTATCAAACCTAGTTGCACCAGGAGCATTAATTGAAATTCATTCATCATTGGAATCTTTACTTGTTTTTGTAGGATTCTTATCTGGAAAATATTTTAAATATCCACTTTCACCATCTGAACTATTGGTTACAATACCGACAATTCATTTAGACATGAATGAATATTTAACGGTTCCTTTGTGAGTAGTGAAACCAGATTGATAACTAGGAGAATCAATATCTTCAATAAAATTCACATATTTGTTTTGACTAGTAGATCAAATGTCAGTAAAAATTTGACCATTATTTAATATTGATCCAGTACCTGGATCACTATCACGAGAAATAAAAGCAGCAGATCCTGTTTTTACATCATTTAAATTTCCAATATCAATAGACCCTTGACCAAAAGCGGATTTTCAATCTTTAGCAAAGTCTTGTTCGCTTGATGATAAATGTTGAAAAAGTTTTAGATAATAATCAGAAATTCCTTCATCGGCCAATGCTTGAATTTTTAGAATGTATTCTAAACGATTAATTAAACCTTGTTGATCATTGATGATGTACAAATAAGGTTGTTCAGAAGTAGCATCATCATTTGAATCAGAAGATGGTTGAGAAGCCTTAAATGTTTCTTTAATGTTTTTTAAATAATTATTTTCTGATTGGTTTTGCAAATGAATGTATAAGGCATTTTCATATGAATTTTCAGGTAACAAAAAAGCTTTATCATTATTTACAATGTCAGATTTTGTAATAACAAAGTTGCGTTTACTAACATTGCTATCATGATAAAACATGCTTAATCTTGAAGCATAAATATCATCAAAATAAATTTCAGTTTGATCTTTTCCAACTTTTTTCTTGTTGTCATCATCATCTGGGTCACTAACTAAAACGTTTGGAACAACTACATTAATGAAAGCTCTAAATTGACCACTTTCATCTTCGTAAGCTTCAGGATAAATATTAAATACCGACATTCCTTTATCATTTAAATATTTAGCGTATGAATTAACGCAAATATCTAACTTATCTTGAAGTTCATCCAAACTTGCTGGAGGAGTTACTTGTTCATTAGGATTTTCGGTTTTTGTTAAATCTAATTCATAACGTAAGTTATAACTCTTACTAAAGTCTGAACCATCTTCAAAATTTTTAGTTGCTGCATAGCAAGCACCTGCTGTAGCACCAAGTGATCCAGCAAATAAAAAGCCTGTAAAGAAAAAAGAAAGAAACTTTGCAGTTTTATTTTTAGATTGAAAAAAGTCTTTTAGCTTAGACATAATTTTTAAATTAT
>CATEWF010000068.1 GCA_949527715.1 uncultured Mycoplasmatota bacterium
AGTGCACACCATTATTTTATCATTGGTGTTGCACTTTTAATTGCAATTTGGGAACCTACACATTTCTTTGTGTAGGTTTTTGATTTTTTACTTTTTAGAATGATCGATTGCTGCACCAATGAATCCAATAAACATCGGATCAACAGCACCAGGTACTGAACCTAATTCTGGGTGAAATTGTCCTCCCATAAAGAATGGATGGTTTTTAATTTCAATAATTTCCACTGTTTGTTCAGAGTCATTACTAAATGAAGTGAATGAGTATCCTGCTTTTTGAAAGTCCTCAATATACTTATTATTAAATTCATAACGGTGACGGTGTCTTTCAGGGAAGAACTCATTCTTATACAAAGAATAAGTTTTTGATTTCTTATCAACGATATGACAAGTTTGTTCTCCTAAACGCATTCTGCCATCAATGTAGTGAAATATTTTGTGAGCAGCTTTTGGATTGAATTCTTCACTTGTTGCATCTTTTCAACCTAATACGTTTCTAGCGAATTCAATAGTAGCCACTTGCATGCCTAAACAGATTCCCATGTATGGAATCTTATTTTCTCTAGCGTATTTGGCTGCAAGAATTTTTCCTTCAAATCCTCTATTACCAAAACCACCAGGAATAAGAATACCATGATATCCTTTAAATTTCTTTGGCATATTTGATTCTGTTAAATCATCAGAATAAATTCAACCAATTTTAACATTACGTTTATATTCATAACCAGCAAGTTTTAAAGATTCAACTAATGAAGCATATGAATCATGTAATTCAATATATTTACCAACAATAGCAATTTTAATTTCATCTTTAATAGATTTAATGTTGTCTGTGTATTTAACTCAATGATCAATATTAGCTTTTGGATTTTTTCTAATTCCAAAGTATTTTAAAATTGCTGTATGAATACCTTGGTTATATAGTTCAACTGGTAAAAAATAAGTTGAAGGTAAATTTGGTGAAACAAAAATGTTTTTGTTTGAAATATGACAATTTAGAGCAATCTTATCAATAATAGCTTGATCAACTTGAGAAATATATCTCAAAATTAATAAAGAAGGATTGATTCCTAAACTACATAATTCTTTAAAAGAATGTTGAGTAGGTTTAGTCTTAATTTCTTCAGATGTTGGAATGTAAATTAATGGAGCACATAATATTGACATTACATTATTTGCACCATATTCACTTGTGAATTGAGAAATCGATTCAACGAATGGAATTGATTCAATATCACCAACCGTACCACCGATTTCAATTAACAAGAAATCAGGGTGTTCTTTTTGCATTAATTTATAAATTCTATTTTTAATATAGTCAGTAACATGAGGAATTACTTGAACGGTTTTTCCTTCAAATCCACCTGCACGTTCTTTACTAATAATGTCACTATATACTCTTCCTGAAGTAAGAGTTGACATTCTACTCATTTTCTTTCCGGTAAATCTTTCATAGTTACCTAAGTCAAGGTCAGTTTCTGCACCATCATAAGTTACAAATACTTCGCCGTGTTGGTAAGGGGAAAGAGTCCCAGGATCAACATTTAAGTATGGATCACACTTTAACATCGATACTTTATATTTCATTTCAGTTAGAATTCTTCCAATACTAGAGGAGATAATTCCTTTACCAAGAGAACTATACACACCACCAAATATTACTATAACTTTTGTATTCATAATTGTTTGTTTTATATAATTATTAAATTATATACATATAAACAAAATATACTAATTAATTGAAAAAAGTTTTATGGGACAAAAAGATAAATCAATCTGAAAACAAGAAACAATTAAATTCTTAAAAGAAAATTTTTCTAAAAAGAACAATATTTTAAGATTAATTATTTTAGCGTGTGTCCTTGTAATTTTTATTCCATGAGCAGTTGCAATGAACATTTGAGCACAACATTCTCAATACGCAGAATATGGAAGTGGTTTTATTTCAATTTCAATAGTTACTAACTCCGGAATGGCTTTTTCATTTATGAGCAATTCTCCTGAATGAGTAGTTTACATGATTCAATGACTAGTAACTATCGCTATATTAGTGATAGTACTTTTTTGCAAAAAATGATATTACATTCTTTTATGAACTTGTGCTTTTTTAGGAGGATTATTTAACGTTATTGATAGAGCATGCGCTAAAACAATTGTTTCCATGGGCGATCAAACCCAATACAACTGTGTTGTAGACTATTTTAAATTTAGTTTTAAATGAGGAATTTTTAATGTCCCTGACATCTTTGTTTGTATCGGAACAATTGGTGCAATCATTACTTACTTAATTCAAACAATCATGTTAATGTTTAAAAAAGATGAAAAAAATAAATAGCTCAATTAACGAATTAATGATTGTATATGAAGATGAATCATTAATTGTTATCAATAAACCAAAAAATATGCTTACCCATCATACAAAGTATGATGATTCTAATACTGTAATTGATTTATTGATTCATAAAATTAATGTTGAAGAATTTGAAGATAAATCTCGTCCAGGTGTAGTTCAAAGATTGGATAGAAACACAACAGGATTAATGGTAATAGCAAAAACTAAACTATCATATGATAATCTACTAAAACAAATAACAGACAAATCATTAATAAAAAAATATCTAGCAATAGTTCACGGAACATTTAATCATAATTCACTTGTTATTAAATGTCCAATTATTAGAAGTAAAAAAAATACAACTAAAATGGTTGTTAGTGATGATCCTAAAGCAAAAGAAGCAACAACTTTAGTTTCTGTTTTAAAACAAAAAGATAACTTGTCTCTTATTGAATGTACATTAATTACTGGTAGAACTCATCAAATAAGAGTGCACATGAATTATCTTCATCATTACGTATATAACGATCCGTTATATGGACATGATGATGGAGTTAAAAATTATGATCAATTTCTTCATTCATACTTTTTATCGTTTAACCATCCGTTAACAAACGAATTATTAGAATTTAAATCGGTTCCTGATAAAATATTCAACTCTATAATCAAATATGAATAAGAAAGTTAATTTATTTATTGATACTTCACAAAGCTATTGTAATTTAGCCATTTTTAATGATAAAAAAATAATTAAAAAAGGTAGTTGTTTGACTCACAATAACTTGACTGATTTAATTGTTGAAAAAATTAGTAATATAACCAAAGGTTATGATGTTGACAACATTTATATTACTAATGGTCCTGGAAGTTTTACCGGTGAACGTGTTTGTTGTTTAATAGCAAAAAGTTGAATGATTATTAAAAAATGCAAAGTTTATATAATCGATTCATTAACATTTCAATTAAAAGATTTGAATGGCATTTCAATCATTGATGCAAAATCTAACAAATCATATGTTTGTGTTTATAAAAATAAAAAATGTGTTTATAAACCTAACATTATTTCAAATAGCAATTTATCTTCAATTAAATTTAAATATAAATCTCTAAAAATTTATGAAGATTATAAAAATGTTGATGTCTTTGAAAATTTAATTTTGCTAAAATCAAAATTTATTCTTGCTAAAAATATAAATGAAGTAACCCCAAAATATTTAAAGAAACCTGTCTATGATCAGAAAAATTAATCTAAACGAAGTTTCTCAAATTTATGAAATAGAAAAAGAAAATTTTTCTAATTTTGAGTTATACAAAGACATTGAAAAATTAATACACAACAATAATTATTTAATTGTTGGTAATTTTGAAAACGAAATTTTAATTTCGTATATCATTGGAATTAAAATGTCAGATCAATACGAATTATTAAAAATTGCTACAAGAAAAAATAAGCAAAATAATGGTTTTGCATCTGAGCTTTTTAAAAATGTTTCAAAAAAATTTAAGGAAGTGTTTCTTGAAGTAAATGAAAAAAATCTAAATGCTATCAAATTTTATGAACATTTAGGTTTTCAAAAAATTGGTGTACGTAAGACTTATTACAACAATAAGGATAATGCAATAAATCTTGTTTACAAGAATTATTAATTGCTAATGTATTCAACAAAATATTGTCTTGTGGAAAACTCATGTATAAAAAGCCAAGCAGTAAATAAATAAGGAAAATAACAACATTTGCACCAGAGCAAATTCCTACACCTATTTTTGAACCTTTTTTAAATAAACAACAAATTAATCACATTGCAAACAACAATGACATCAATAAAGATAGAGTAACAATATTGTATTCGTCACAAGTTCAAATATTTTTCATTGAGTAATCACTGAAATTAAAATCATAGATTGTTCAACCACTTATATGAGTGGTTAGAGCATCGCAAAGAGTTAAAGCAAAAACAGAAAATAAGCAGCTTCCAATAATTGTTTGATAAGCAGCATCGTAATTTTTAATCTTACATAGTAAGATAATTGAAATTAATTCAGGAATAGATGTAGGTATACCTAATAAAAGTGTCGCACCAAAACTACCTTTATCAGAACCAAATCACATTTCAATTAATGATTCATCAACGAAAGATAACCCAACACTGATTCCGATGATACCAATTGATAAAGAACAAAAAATTATTACAGCAAATTTCATATTGATTTTATTTAATCATTTAGGAAGTTTTACTGAATTAGTAGAAGTTTCACTCTTATTTTCAATAAATGTTGAATAAATAAACATCCCTAAATAAATTAACATTATGAATAATGATATTAAGTTAAATCCAGAATGATTTTCTTCACTTCCTAGATGAACTCCATGGGCTGTGAAATATACCTGCATATTTCAAGGTGCAATTGTAGCATATGCTAATAGTGCATAACAAAGTATCAAAGCACAAATATTAATAATATTTGATAACAAAACTTTTCTTTTATTAAATTTTTTAATAAAGATAACTGTTACAATTCCGAGTGAAAATAAAATAAACATATTTCCACCTAAAAGATTGCTAAATATTGAATCACAATTTGATCCTACGTTGTAACAAGATAAAATACTCGTAATAA
>CATEWF010000069.1 GCA_949527715.1 uncultured Mycoplasmatota bacterium
GAGCTTCATGAAGAACGCTAGCAAGAGGCGTTAAGATGGTAAATCCATCAGTACCATCATGAAAAATGCATAAATTGTGCTTGACTAATGATTCAACGAAATCATATGAAGAGCTGCTGAATTTTCGTATTTGAAGGAGTTGTGATTCAGCAACTTCTGGCATAATTCTCATACGATCCCTCGTAAAGACTCGCCCGGCTTTCGAAAATGAACGTTCGGCTGAGCAAGAAGTGCAATAAGCGTTAAGAATTCCTATTGCAACTTCAGCCAATTTACTATCTATATTAGAGGATAAACGTCTCATCCAAAAATCATACAATGCATCACCTATATTCTCTTCTTCTTTCAATTCAAGGAGCCCCAAATCAAGAAGTTTCTCAACAGGACTTTTTAGGTTAACTATAGTTTGAGAATCTGTTTGCGAATTTGTTTGTGAATTTAAGAAAGCTACTGTTTTGTTTGTTGATTGAATAGCTTTTTCTGGAGTCCATCCAAGCTTTCGCATCTGATTATGAATATATTGAATTCCTTCTTCAATATTTATTGTTTCCTTTCCGATGTAAGGATTAAGGATTGCTGCAGCGTCATACAAAGGATGTAGTTGGTTATGAAAAGTATCCATTTTGTCTTTATATTCACTTTTGAAACTTTTTATGTTTTCATAGAATGAAGTTGCTGGAAGATGATTAATTACATCACTTAGTTTTTTGAAAGAGGTTAAAACTAATGAGATTATTCCAAAATCATCTCCTTCTAATATTTTTACTATTGACTTGTATGATTTTAGTACTGGTAACATCTTTTCAATGAATTCCCAGTGAAAAGAAGTTAATTTATTTTTAACGCTTTGTTTCTGATGATCCTGAATTAAATAAAAGGTTTCAATTGAATCCTTTGATAATGATAAAGTTTTGAAAGACTCGTAAAGTGATAACCACCTAATTTCGGTGTAACTTGCAATCCTAGGCTCTTCGAAATCATCTTTCAGAGCTGTATAACATACAGATGTTTTAATGCATTTAGCTGCGGATGCAATTTCTTGGATTGTACTCTCTGATGGTTTTAAGAATGCCTTCATGAAAATATTCAGAAGATGGCAGGCACAAGGTAATCTCAGAATGTTAGAATAAGTAAAAGCATTCTGCATGAGGTTACAATTGTCAGTCACAGCGTTAATAACTCTATCTGCAATTCCATAGCTTTCTAAAATGTTTTTAAGAATATTAAAAAGCTCATCGCCAGTACAGTGGTACAATGTTATTCTGTTCAAGCCAAGGAAGTATATTTTAATAATTCCATCATAAATGCATCGTGCTGTAATGCCAAGATACCTCCTTTTACACAGGTCACTCCACTCGTCTAGTGCTACAGATATGTATGAGCTAGATGACAAAATATACTTTATTTTAGATTTTATTTTTGTTGAAAATTCTTCGCACCTTGCAGCCAGTTCTTGACGGGTCCCGAGACATTTGAGAATGCTTTTCATTTCAGAATCAGCAACTAATGAAAATGGGCGACCTGTTTTTAATATCATCATCTTAAATTTAGATGAAATTTGTTTATCAATTTGTGTTGGAATTCTAATTGGCACATCTGAATTTAGGTTATTAATTACTTCATTGTTGAAATCATTAATTTCATGATTCTTGATTAGGTGTTTACTTTTAATATGAATTTTGATGTTACCAAAAGTATTATTTAACGAATACCAACGATTACAACACTTATGTGAACAATAAAACTTTTCTCTATCTCCTTCTAGAATAAAGATAATCGGAAAATCTTTACATTGCCTCCACTCTTCAATGCTAATATCAGTCCTAGTTGGATGATTTACAATATCTGGATCTGGAACATCACCTGGATCTGGCTTAATGAAATGATCATTAAAGCAAGTTACTTTTGGTGTGTTTAATGAGTCATACATCAAAAAAAAAAAATGAAGTGTAAACAGTGATATAAATAAAAATTCATTGTTTTTTTATTGAAAAAATGTTATGTAACTTTAATATAATCTAATGCCGCTGTAACACTTCATTTTTATATGAAAAAGTACCGCTGGAACACCGATAATCACTTAATATTAATTGAAATAGTTAGTTTTAAAAATATCGGTGTTTTCATTTCACTATCATGAATTACAAAAATGAATTAATGATCCAAATGGATGAACCGCCAAAGAACTTTATTGACAGAGCAAATGATGATATTATACTAGATGAAGATCAAACAAAAGAGTTCATATACATTGAATTCACTGAAATAAATGACAATTTATCCAAAATATATTATATATTTGATCATGTTCACCCAACAGAGATATATGAACACGAATTATATGATATTATGGAGCATATCTTATGCATTGATGATGAAGTCGAACTAATATTACCAGCTTTATTAAAATTTCTAAATACTCATATCATTCAATTTCAGGCAAAATTTTCAGAAGTATATGAAAAGTATTTAAAAGATTTAGAGATTTCAAGCATTTTGATAAATATTTTGATCCACCTAATAGTTATATCACAATCATCAGAATTTATTGATGATGTTTTCATAAGAAGAGTATTTTGTCATGAAGAATTTATTTATTCTAACTTATTTTGGACGTTTTGCTTAAACATCCGAATATATGAAAAAGATACTAATAAAATGTGGGACAATGACATAATTAACATCATAAAAAATATGCTTGACAACTATGAAACCATGGAAATACCAATGGGCATAATTGAACTTGTGCTTAAAGTTCTTTTTTCAATAATAGAATACGAAAATTTTGATATTATTCGCAATTTTTGCTATTCATATCTTTTTGAAATTAGCTATTTTCAAAAAGATATAATTGAATCCTTTTTATTGACTTTAATGACTGAAGAAAATATAATTATCAATGACAATGATCTCACATTTTTTTATAATTAAATCTATTACGAGACAATCTTAGTAAAGGTGAATTAATTAATAATAATATGATTATTTATATGCATTATAATGTTTAAGAAGGACCATTTTTTTTATTAAACATATTTTTTCTCATTTTTTGATATTTGAAATGAAAAAATTGAACAAACAAAAATACTATAATGATAAACAGGAGCTTTTTGATATAATTAAATCATTAAAATCGATTTTTACAACATTTTAAGTATCATTAATTAAATATTAAATTTTAAGGTAAAAATATGTTTTTACACAAAGAAATAAAATAGGATTTAGCAATAATGCTGTTAACTTATTATCATGATTTTATTTAAAAATAAATAAAAAATCATTATCATCATGATAAATTATAATTTGCAAAAATTGATTTTCATCTTTCAATTATTAAAATAAGTGCATGATTATTATTATAATATATTTATCATATTATTTTTTACACTATTAAAATCAAAATCGGTAGAAACATGAAATATATAGGTGTTGAAATAGAGCAATAATAATAATAAACTTATCTTCCATTTTCTATCAAAATTGTAGTTACATCATTGACAAAAATAAGTAGTTTCAATTGGATCATCAGCATTTGAAGGATGCTCACATTTGAAAGATATAGAAGTACCATTATCAGTCCAATTGATTGAAAACAGAGCATTCAAAGGATGCTAATGATTCAGAAAAATAGCAATTACTGAAAATTTGACAACAATTAAAGAATCGACTTTTGAAGGCTGTTCATTATTAAAAGAAATCATAATTCCTTCATCTATTCAATTAGTTAAAAGCAATGCTTTTCAAGAAATTAACGAACGAATTATTAATGGTGATATTCAGCATATTCCTTCTAATTAATTCCCAAAATGCACATCATTAACTAACATTGTTTTTAATACAAAAGCAATAACATCAATTAGATCATCTACTTTTGAAAGATGTATATCACTCAAAGAAATAACACTCAAATCAACAATTCAAACAATTAAAAAGGTGTTAAATCATTGACAATAAATGGAGAAATTCAACAATTCCAAAGAATTCATCCAAAAACTGCTCATCATTAACAAGAATTGTTTTAAACACAAGCACAATAGCAACAATTGAATCATCTGCATTCTAAGGATGTTCATCATTAAACTAAATCATACTCCCATCTTCCATATAATCAAATGAAAAAGATGCATTTTAAGGAGTCGAATCACTTAAAGTAACGAAATTCCTCAAATTCCAAATTATTCATTCAAAACTGCTCATAATTAACAAAAATTGTAATAAACACAAACAATATAACCTTAATTGGATCATATTCATTTGAAGGATGTCCATCATTAAAGGAAATCACACTTTCACCATCTGTTAAACGATTGAAAATGATGCATTTAAAGGAGTTCTTTCAT
This sequence comes from uncultured Mycoplasmatota bacterium, assembly GCA_949527715.1. GTDB lineage: Bacteria > Bacillota_I > Bacilli_A > Mycoplasmatales > Mycoplasmoidaceae > Malacoplasma_A. The sequence continues at coordinate 4,341 of CATEWF010000069.1, forward strand.
TGACAATTAATGGCCAAAATGAGCAAATTCCAGACAATTCATTTAAGAATTGTTCATCATTAACAAAAATATCATTCAAAACTGAGAAACTCAAATCAATTGGATCATCACTATTCGAAGGATGCAAATTATTAACAGATAACAATTCCTGAAACTGTTCAAACTATTGTAAATTCATTAATTAAAGGTTGTTGAATACTAGAAATTATGTATACAATTATAAAATAATAATAATAAAAACTGATTATATTTGATATAATAATTTAGTTAGTTTATCGCATAATGGTTTCTTAAAATGATTCAAATATATATTACTAATGTATATAAGAATTTTCGATTATTTCTCTAAATAAAAATAATAAGTTTTAATTCAAAATTATATTTTACCGATAATTATCATTAATAACGGTTTTTTATCTTTGATTATCGGCCTTAAAACCGCCGATAAATGGCCATTATCAGCGGTTATATATTAACGTATGTATCGATAATTACTTTTATCGGACCAAATAGTTATCGATACTATCGGAATATCGGTATTTTGCTGATACTCGATAAAACGGTTTA
>CATEWF010000070.1 GCA_949527715.1 uncultured Mycoplasmatota bacterium
TTCACAACAATCAACACTAACGCAATAATCAAAACTAACCCACAATAATTAACACTAATTCACAACAATATACACAACCTCGCTCTCCTCTTCTTTTAAAACTCTCACTGATCCACACAATTTCACAACAATCAACACTAACGCAATAATCAAAACTAACCCACAATAATTAACACGAACTCAAAATAATTAATACCATCTCACAATGATCAATACCATCTCACAATGATCAATACCATCTCACAATGATCGACTAGGACTCATGATGATCAATACGAACTCACAATAATCATTACTATCTCATAATAATCAAAACTAACTCATAATAAACAACACCAACTCACAATAATCAGCATTAGCTCACAACTATCTGTGCAACCTCGCTCTCGTCTTCTTTTAAAACTCTCACTGATCCACTCAATTTCACAATAACCAACACTAACACAATAATCAACACTAATCCACAATAGCCAACACGAATTCACAACAATATGCAAATCCTCTCTCCTCCTCTGTTAAAATTCTCACTGATCCATTCAAATTCACAATAATCAAAACTAACTCACAACAATCTACACATCCTCACTCTCCTCTTCTGTTAAAACTCTCACTGATCTACTTAAATTCACAATAATCTATATGAACTTGTAATCTTCTTCTCAAATTGTTAATTTCATTTTTAATGTTATATGTAATCTATTTTTATGTGTATAAGATTATAATATTAATTTTATAAAATAATTTATTGATATTATGCATTATTATTTATTGATTTTATTTTATAAGTCTAAAGATATTTATGAAACCAAATATGATATTTGTAAACAATTCAATTTTGTTCAGAATGTGATGAATAAATAAATGATGATAATATCAATTCATATTATGATATTTTATAGAAATTATGTTATTAATAAAATATCTCAGCGAAACAATAATCATTTTGATTATTATTTATCTGAAAAGGGTTTAATGAATGGAGAGCAGGTTCACTTAAAAATATAATAAAAACTTTTATTCTAGATATTTAAGTAAATCTAGATGGTATATTACATATAGAATATCAGTTCAAACAAATGCTTACTTATATCCTATTTGCTGAATCTATGGCTGTGTCTAATATGAAGAGGAGAGATCACTATTATATTATTGAGATTGTATCATCATATATGCAAATTTGTGAAATTGTGAGAAATTTAGACATAGTTTTGAATCCATCTCATTCCAAACGAAATTTCTTCTTGTTTTAATCAAAGAGCTTCTAACATTTAGTTGAAAATAAAAAGATTCACATCAAAAAATCAAATTAATAAATCATGAATATAAAAACTTATAATTTTTATATTAAACTACATTTATAGTATTATAAGCAAAACATTGAAAGACAAATAATAAAATTGTAGTATGAATATGATCATCGATTGGATATCCATTCCCAAAACTTTCTGAGGGGCGTTCAGTCATAATATTTATTATTACACAAGCTGCGTTATTAAATATATATCATATTCCTCTTTATAATCATTTATTGAGATGAACTGAGTCATTTAATGGTTAAATCTTGGTTATGAAGTTATTAAAATTTTTGGACTCTTATTGAATAAGAATATACTAAGTGTGAGCTTTATCTAGCGCATGGCTTGTGAAATAATATGCAGGATGACTGATCTCAACATATATGGCTTTGGGAGTTGAAAACAAATACCAAAATACAAAAAGTAAGCTCATATTATGACCCAGATGTATATGCTAAGCTGTACTTCTGTTATAAAAATAAACTCTATCCCTGGACTGGAATAAAAAAAATATTTTTAGAATATTTAATCAGCAATTTTCGTGAGTGCAAAAGTTAATTAACGATTAAGAAAATTAGCATCATTATTTTATGTAAAAGCACTATGTGCAAATGAATAATATCCATAATCATATGCCTCTGCATGAAAACTATTCTCATTAGTTTTGTTTATATCATCTTTTTTGGTGATCAATTCTGATATAAATCAATTCTTTACTAAATGCATTTTTTGAATCAAGTTGAAAACCTTCTTCAATATATATTGTTAATATATCTTACAACTAAAGATACATCTTGGTAATATAAATACTACTCAAATCAATAACTACTGGTATCTTTTTTCAATACATATTTTTTTTCACGTATGTTGTTATCTATCCCAAATGTAACAAATTATTTATATCTAAAGTTTAATTATAAGAACTATATATTAAGAAATCATTTGATTGATCTTGTTCAGCCAATTCAGTAATCAATATATATTTAATGAGTCGAAATCTTGTCGATAAGCGATATCATTTGGAGTGTAAAACTATTAATGTATTAATGTGCATTGTTCAATAACAGCTTCAGTTATATAATAATTTGAAACAATTATGAGAGACATTAATTCTCAAAAGCATTTAATGCAACTTTTGCACAGTTTATAACATTATCAATTACTTAATCTTATACATTAGTCAGTATTTAATTGAATTTCTCATTAAATATATTCATATATATAAGCAAACATATATTTTAGTCAGTATTTGTAAATAAAGTTATAATTGAACCAACTTTTGACATTATTTTGAATTACAAATTTCATTTAGTTTAATTCTTTTTTCAGAAACCACTTAGATAAATTAATTATAGTATACAATTATATTAAATTCTATACCTATAATAAAAGAGAAAAGTTGTCATATAGTTTATGTTTTCGAATTATAAATAAAGCTTTCTAATTGATAGTCTCAACAAAACGCAGAATAATGAGATAAATAATTATAATTCATGTATATTTGTTCTCATTCATATGATAATTAAAAATATCAATTATTCTTTATGCATATTTAATGGAGAATCATATTAAATAAATGATTGTAACTGTAAAACCACTAATAAAATACGTTTCTTTACAAGCAAAATTATTATTTTTAACTATTTTTATCGACTAAAAAGCTGTAAAATCATTTCTTTTAATATTTTTCACCAATGAACAGTTACGCATCATTATTTACAACAAAACATTGTTGGATATATTGACAAAATTTAACATTAATCACAATTTAATCATATCTAAAATTATGCAATGAATAAATATTTGATTATTTGAAAATGAAATTATTTATTCTATTTAATATCTTAATTTAAAGAGATATACTTTAAAAATTCAGATACTTTTGATATAAAAGAGTTTGAAATACATATCAAATATTCAAATTAATCTTAATTGAAAAAGTTTTCCATTAAAAAAGTTATTAACGTATTATAAATGGATTTATCTATAATAGAGATAGTTAATGAAATTTTAAAAGATCAAGATAAAGCTTTTGAAATTGCATTAAAATATAATATCTTACCAGCAAGAAACAGATCCTTGGTTTGCCCAAAATGTGGACATTTTATGGAATATAATATAAATTCAGATAAATGGAAATGCCACAATTACAAATGTTCCACATCAAGATCATGCACATATCCTTTTGATATACAGAAAAATCATTTTCAAAAGTTTCTTGCCTGTTTATTCTTTTTTGGTGCAGATATTCCTATTTATGAAGCAGTAAAAATATCAAATATTTCTTCTCAAATAATTGAGAGAAATTACAAACAATTCAGAGAAAAAGTTCATATGTCATATCAAAATATGATGCAGACAAAAACCCTATCCTTCCACGTACAAATAGACGAAAGCTGCTTTGGGAAGCGAAAATATAATCGTGGAAGGATAGGCAATGGTGTCGTATGGATTTTTGGCGCATGCGATGCGACACCAGGGGGCAATGTATATATGATTCCGGTACTTCACCGGGATGCCAATACATTGATCCCGATTATACAATCCTGGTGCCCACCAGGTTGTATAATCAACAGTGATTGTTGGGCAGCCTATAACAATCTCGATAATTATGGTTTTGCCCACTTCACTGTGAACCACAGCACAAACTTTGTAAATCCAATAACTCTCGAGCATACACAACGCATCGAGAGTCTCTGGCGCTCAGCAAAGAACTTTTTGAGGAAGCACCATTACATATCTCATCAGCACATCGAAGAGTATGTGGCTGAATGGTGCTTCAGATACAATAATAACTACGATACATTTCAAATAATACAAAAAATCTCATCAATAAACTAAATTTTTACTAAATTATTTTTAATTTTTTTTTTTTAGCTTATTAATTATTTTTTACACTACTCATTTGTTCAAAAAAATTCTTCTTGAAAGGCAACAAGTTTGAAAAAAACAAATCATATAATATCTTTAATTCAAATTAAAAAAGAGAACAAAAATTGAGATAATTCGAACAGTAAGTAGATTATTTTGAGTTCCAATAAATTATTTTTAGTTTAATAAGGTCATAAGTAGATGATTTCGATCTCGAATATGTATAATTATGAGAAGATAATTACGATAGAGAATAAATGATTTTAAGTTTGAATACATAATATTGAATCTCAACAATAATATTGAGTTTTATCAGACAATTTGGATCGTTGACATCGTTGATATACTTATCACATTCTGAACAATTTGCGTAGATTATTGTGAGTTAGTGCTGATTATTGTGCATTTGAGTAGATTAGTGTGAGCTTTAACAGAAGAGGAGAGCGAGGCTGTTTATACTGTTGCGAGTTCGTGTTGGTTATTGTGAAATTGAGTGGATCAGTGAGAGTTTTAAAAGAAGACGAGAGCGAGGTTGTGTATATTGTTGTGAGTTAGTGTTAATTATTGTGGGTTAGTGTTGATTATTGTGTTAGTGTTGATTGTTGTGAAATTGAGTGGATCAGTGAGAGTTTTAAAAGAAGACGAGAGCGAGGTTGC
>CATEWF010000071.1 GCA_949527715.1 uncultured Mycoplasmatota bacterium
TACATTAATGGCTTTTTGCAACTTCAAATGACTTCATCAGGATTAAGTTTTTTTGCAAATCTGCTAACTCTTTTTTTAAAGTTATTTGATGCTAAAACAAAGGTAATACCATTATCCTTAATTTTTTTACAAAAATTAATAGCGGTATTAATTGGAAACTTATTAAAGTGAGGGGCCAAAGTATTATCTAAATCACAAACAACAAGTTTGATATTGTTTTTTTTAAAAGTTAAAACATCAATTTGCTGGATGCTTTCAACAAATATATTTGGTTTAAAATAATTTATTAAAAAATGACGATTATTTTTTTTCATTTTCAAACAATGATGGTTGAATACCATCTACAAAAGTTTCATTTAAATTATTAGTAGGAATCGAAGAATCGTTTGAGTCTTCTTCATATAAAACAGTTGTATCAGTAAATGTTTTGTTCTTAATAATTGAAACTTTTGTTGTTTCATCACCAATAGAAATATCACTAGGTGAATAAATGTTTCATGTGTGATTGGTATCCATTGCATTAATAATTGAAGAATTATTAAGAGTGTATGCAGCAATAACTTTTATTGGATTAGATTTAATTGGAGTAATAATATGTCTACCGACATTTGCTCTACTTCCTAATTGAAATGATGCAACTTTAATTCGTTTCATTCCTTGAATAGCCGAAATTAAAACAAAAGCATTTTCGTTATTAGCATCGATAATAGCCGCTACTTTGTCATCATCTTTTAAAGAAATAGATTTAACACCAGCGGCGTTTTTTGAAACAACACTAATTTGACCAGACTTGTAAACAAGTCCCATACCATATTTTGTTACTACACCTATTTTGTTTTCATGGTTATCATTTTCACTTAATAAACATGAAACTAATGAATCATTTTCGTCCAAATTCATGCACATAGAAATTTTTGTTAATTTTGAAATTCCTAATGATTTAACTAACACACGTTTAATCAATCCGTTTTTAGAAGCAAGTGTTAAACATCTGTTGTCTTCAACGTTGTTTTTATAGTTAAATGCATAAACAATTTTTTCATTTGCATCACAAGTGATTAAATTATTAATATGGATTCCCATTTCTTTTCATTTGGTAATTTCAATTTTATAAGTAGGAATTGAAATGTAATTACCTTTTGAGGTAATTAAAACTACTTTATCTCTTTGATTAGAAATAAACTTTGCAATTGGCAAATCGTTTTCTTTGAGTTTTAATTGATTAAACTCGCTTCCTGCATATGATTTCTTAGAAATGTTTTTAACATATCCATCACGAGTAATAACAACAACTTGTTCTTGGTCTTTAATTGTATCAACTTGATCAATAACAATTTGCGCTTCTTCTAAACTGATTTCAGTTTTTCTTGGAGAATTAAATGTTTTCTTGTAACTTCTTAGTTTATTTTTTAAGAAATTATTTCTAACTTGTTTGTCATTAATTAACAAAGTTAATTCAGTAATTTTTGCATTTAATTCTTCTAATTCGTTTTTAAGATCAGTAACATCACTATTTGATAGACGATATAGTCTTAAGTTAGAAATAGCTTCAGCTTGTCTTTCCGAAAACATTAAGTTGTCCATTAAAGCTTTCTTAGCTGTTTCTTTATTAGAAGAATGTCTAATTAAACTAATAACATCATCAAGGATTCTAATAGCTTTGATTAAACCTTCAATGATTTCTTTTCTTTCAGTTGCTTTGTTTAAATCAAACCTAGAAGATGATAACAAAATGTTATCGGCATGTTCGATAAATGAATCTAAGATGAATAAAATTGGCATTTGATATGGTTTTGCATCTTTGATTGCAACCATATTCATGCTATAAGAAATTTGTAATTGAGTGTTCTTATATAGGAAGTTTTTAATGAAATCAAAATTTGCTCCTTGTTTTAATGTAAGAGCAATACAAATACCATTTCTATCTGATTCATCTAAAACTTCTGAAACACATAACGCATCATATTTATCTATTAGTTCGCTAATATTTCTAATGATTTGTGATTTATTTGTTTCATAAGGAATTTCAGTAATGATAATCTTTTTTGCATCGAGTTTTGTCATTCTAGCACGAATAGTAATTTTACCTTTACCTGTTTCGTATGCTTGTTTAATTCCTTCAGTGTTTAAAATAATACCACCAGTTGGAAAATCAGGTCCAGGCATAACTTTAAGAATACTTGATATGAAACAATTTGGTGAATCAATTCTTGTTATGATTGCATCAATAACTTCATTGAAGTTAAATGTAGGGATATTAGTAGCGTATCCGGCAGCAATACCGCTTGATCCATTAATTAATAAATTTGGTAATAAAGTAGGTAACACTGTTGGTTCATTTTCACTATTATCAAAGTTAGGAATAAACTTAACGGTATTTTTGTTAATGCCTTCTGCCATTAATTGACCAAATTGACTCAATCTACATTCTGTATAACGCATTGCTGCAGCAGAGTCACCATCAATCGAACCGTTGTTACCGTGCATATCAACTAAAGTCTTATTATTTTTTCAATTTTGGCTCATTCTAACTAATGCTTCATAAATAGATGAATCACCGTGTGGGTGATATTTACCAATAACATCACCAACAACTCTTGCAGATTTTTTGTGTGGACGATCAAAAAACAATTGTAAATTGTTCATTGAATAAATAATTCTTCTTTGAACTGGTTTTAACCCATCACGAATGTCTGGCAAGGCACGGTCTTGAATAATGTATTTAGCATAACGTCCAAAACCTTCAGACATTATTTCTTCCAAAGGTTTAAGTATGATGTTTGAGTTATTTTTCTTGCTATCCATAATTTTATTCTTCATCTAAAGTAAAATCAACATTGTTGTTAATTCATTCTTTTCTTATAGTTGAGTTATCACCCATTAAGACATTAACTCTTCTTTCAGCCAAGACTGCGTCTTGGATAGAAACTTTTAAGAATTGTCTTGTGTCTGGGTTCATTGTTGTTTCTCATAATTGATCAGCACTCATTTCACCAAGACCTTTATATCTTTGAATCTCAAATGATTTGAAATGAGATTTTTGTTCTTCTAAATCTTGTTCATTTCATGCATAGGCAATTTGACTATTGTTTTTGTTGCTAATTCTGTATAGAGGTGGAAGAGCAACATAAACATGTCCTTTTTCAACTAAAGGACGCATGAAACGGTAAAAGAATGTTAATAACAATACTTGAATGTGAGCACCATCAGTATCCGCATCGGTCATGATTACAACTTTGTCATATTTTAAATTTTCAATTTTAAAATCATTTCCAATACCAGCACCAAGTGAAGAAATAATGGTACATATTTCTTCGTTAGATAATAAATCACGAAGTCTTGCTTTTTCAACGTTAAGAATTTTACCTTTTAGAGGTAAGATTGCTTGATGTTTTTTATTTCTTGCTAATTTAGCAGTACCACCTGCTGAGTCACCTTCGACTAAAAATAATTCATTTTGATCATATTGTTTAGATTGAGCAGGAGTTAATTTACCAGAAAGCAATAATGTTTGATTAGCGTTCTTGATTTTCTTAGTGTCTTCTCTTGCTTTCTTAGCAGCAATTCTAGCATCTCTAGAAAGCAAAGCTTTCTGGATAATTTTAGTTGCGTCTTTTTTGTTTTCTTCTAATCAATAGTTAAATCTTTCACCAAAGAATTTCTTAACTGAGCTTACTGCTTCTTGAGTAAATAGCTTATTTTTTGTTTGTCCTTCATAAGCAATAATTTTTTCAGGAACACGAACTGATACAACGGCTGTTAAACCTTCACGAACATCTTCACCTTCAAAGTTTTTTTCTTTTTCTTTTAGTAAGTTTCATTTACGGGCATATTCATTTAATGATTCAGTTAAAGCAGACTTAAAACCTGTTTCATGTGAACCACCTTCAATAGTTTTAACAGAGTTGGCAAATGAAACAATGATTTCACTTGTATCAGTAGTATATTGCAAAGCAATATCAATTTCTATATTATCACTTCCTGTTCCACTAAAACTAGCTACTGAAGTAATTGTTGACTTGCCGTCATTAATGAAACCAACATATTCACTAATACCGTTTTTTGAAAAGAATTCGTTTGTTTCATTATTAATTTTGTCTTCAAAAATAATTTTTAAATTTTTATACAAAAAAGAAGACTCTCTAATTCTTTCTTTAATAACAGATGGATTAAAGTTTATAACTTTAAAGATCTTCGGATCTGGTTTAAAACTTACAGTTGTTCCTGTTCTATTTGTAGTTCCTATAATTTTGGCTGATTGAACTATTTTTCCACCATTCTCATATTTAGATTCAACAACTTTATTGTCACGATTAACTGTAACAACCATTCATTCACTTAAGGCATTAACTACTGATGCACCTACACCATGTAAACCACCAGAAGTTTTATAAGCGTTATCATCAAATTTACCTCCAGCATGTAATACAGTAAAAACTGTATCAATTGTAGACATGTGTGATTGCGGATTAGTACCGATAGGGATACCACGACCATTATCTTTTATAGTAATAGAATTATCTTTCATTCAACAAAACTTACCATTGTTTCAATCAGA
>CATEWF010000072.1 GCA_949527715.1 uncultured Mycoplasmatota bacterium
AATTTAAGAACATTAAATCTTACTTTAGAATTTTTCAATTAATAATGACTGATATTATAAAGCAACTTTTTGAAATTATATAAGAGTTAAATGCCTGCATTATTTTATTTAAATTAAATTTGTTTCAAATATACGTTTTTATTTTCAACTATCAAAAATAATTGAGAAAGAATTTTTTTGTATTATATTAATAATATAGAAATTAACTTTAATTAAATGAATAAGATTAAGATTTCTTCTGAATTAGAAAAAGTAATTAATTACATAAAAGATACAATATATACAGAATACCCGACAGATAAAATAACGAGTGCTTATTTTATTATTTCAATAATAGATAATAAAGATACAAATGGATATGAACTGTTATATAAAAATTTAATGGAGTATCAAATACTTGAGATACGTGAAGCGTGTTATGAATTTATTTCAAGTAATTGTCAAAAACTGACAGATGAACCATTTGGATATATAAAATTAATCAGTAATGAATTAATAGATATGTATAAGAATGGGACAGTTAAAGAACTTAATAGTGGACTTGTATTAACTGACTTATTAAAATCTGATACATTTGCATCAAAATTATTTAAACGGTATGGTTTAACATCCAAACAATTAAACGATATGGTTTCAATTGAAACGGAAAGCAAAATAAAGAATACTAAAAATAAAAAAGAAAATATTAAACCATTAAAATATAATCAAAATACAATAAATGAGGTTGAAAAAAATCTTATAAATCTAAATACCTTATCATTAGATAATAAAATAGATAAAATATTAAATAATAATGATGTTATTAATAATATTTTTAAAATTTTAAATAAAAAACATAACAATAATGTAATATTAATAGGTGATAGTGGTATTGGTAAAACTTCCACAATAAAGCATATAGCCAATATGATTAATTACGAAAAAGTTCCAAAAAATTTTAAAGATAAAATTCTTGTTGAAATTGATTTTTTGAAATTAACTCGTAATATAATGTACAAAGATGGTTTTATAAACAAATTTAATGCTATAATTAATGATGCCGTAAAAAGTGGAAAATATATATTTTTCATTGATGATATAGATTTATTATTTAATAAGCAGAATTATTTAGAATATGGTTTAGAAACTTTTATTACATCTATATTAGATGAAGATAAAATAAATTTTGTGTGTACATGTTCAAATAAAGGATTTAGTAAATTAGTCGAAAATAATAAAGAGATTATTAAAAAAATGTCAGAGGTAAAATTATTTGAATGTGATAAAGAAAAAACCTATGATATATTAACTGAATTAAAAGAAAAATATGAGTTTTATCATGATGTAATATATACAAAAAATGCAATTAAAACATGTATTAATTTAAGTCAAAAATATATTACTAATAAAAAGTTACCTTTGTCTTCAATCGAATTAATGGATGAAATAGGAGCAACAATTTCATTAGAAGAAAAGGAAAACACAACATTAGTTGAATTAGAAAAGAAATTAAATGTTTTGCAAAACGAAAAGGAAAAAATAAAAAATGGTAATACTAAAAATTATGATTACTTTGATGAACTGACAAAAAAAGAAATTAAATTAAAATCTCTCATATCTGCAACAGAAAAGGCTGAAAAGTTAAATAAAGAACCAATAACAATCACAGAAAAAGATGTTATTAAAGTAGTATCTGATAAACTACATTTATCTATTGCTGATTTAAATAAGGACGAAAAAAGTAAGTTAAAAACTCTTGATAAAGATTTAAAATCAATTGTTATAGGACAAGATGAAGCCGTTGATGAGGTTTGTAAAATTGTTAAACGTCAAAGATTAGGATTAGCCAATCCTAATAAGCCTTCTGTTTTAATGTTTACTGGAAGTACTGGTACAGGTAAAACATATTTAGCAAAAAAATTAGCAGAAAAAATTTTTGGAAGTGAAAAGTATTTAGTCAGATTAGATATGAGTGAATATTCAGATGATATGTCTGTTGCTAAATTAACAGGATCAAGTGCTGGTTATATCGGTTATAATGATACACCATTTTTATTTGAAATGTATTATAATATGAAACAATTTGTTCTTTTATTGGATGAATGTGAAAAAGCAAGCGATAAAGTATTTAATTTATTCCTGCAGGTATTTGATGAAGGAAGATTAACAAATAATAAAGGCGAAACAATTGATTTGAGTAAAATAATAATTATCTTAACTTCTAATGTCGGTGCGCAAGAAGCAAGTGAAAGAAATGGCGGTATAGGTTTCAATAGAAATAACGATTCAATTAAAGATTTTGATAAATCTATATATAAAAAATCTATTAAAAAACGTTTCAAACCAGAATTTATAAATCGTATTGACAGTATCGTTTATTTTAATAAATTAACCGATGAAAGTTTGCGTAAAATCATTAAAATACATATTGATAATACAAATAATAAACTAAGAAATATAGGTTATTCATTAAATAATGATGTATACAATGTGGCAATTGAAACGGTATTAAATAATATATCAGACAAAAAAGAATATGGGGCACGACCTATATTGAGAGAGATTGAAAATTTAATAGAGAATAAAATTACAGATATTTTAATTGATAAACGGGTTAAAAAAGGATATGCATTTACAGTTGATGATATATTTGATTAAAAATTTGGTAAAATAAAAAATTTATAGTAAATTTGAAAAATGTTATATTTATAATAAAAATGGCATTTTCTTAAAAATTATGAATAAAATAGTAATTGATGAAAATACAGAGAATAAGGTTATAAACTTTTTTTTATCAGAAGCATTCATTCCAAAAACAGATTTAGTACTTCAGATAAAAAAATATATAGATGATAATTTTGCACGACAAATGCTTGATGATATTGAAAATGGATATCCAAAAAAAGTTAGCACTGTTGTTATGTTATCATCCGATAAACAACCGCTCAAGACATTACAGATGAGTGAATTTTTAATGTTACTAGACGATAAGTTTCATACTATTATAAAAGATGACGAAGATAGAAAAAAATTTTTAAAACAGATTATTAAAGATTGGTTTAACAATACGATTAGTAAAAATGGTATTTTAACTAAAAATTATATATTATGAGAAAAATTTTATTTATTTTAGCAATTTTATTGCTTAGTGTGAACGTTACTTTTGCGACACCGACAAAAAGAACTTATAACAGACTAATACATTCAATTGCATATATTGAAAGTAGGCATAATCCTAACATAGTTTCTACTAATGGGTTGTATGTCGGTTATTTACAAATATCAAAGGTAGCCGTTGACGAATGTAATAGACTTATTGGTTATAAAAAATACAATTATCGTGATAGGTATAATAAAGATAAGTCTATTGAAATGTTTCATATAATTCAAAACTATTACAATCCTAATCAAGATATAAACTTAGCAATTAGGATATGGAATGAAGGAATAAAGTGTTTATTAATAAAAAAAGAAAGAATAACTCCATATATGAAAGAAGTTTTGAAATTATATAATGAAAAATATTCTCACATAGAGGAATGATGTTATAAGTTATATTTTTAGTTTTAAATGACAATAATGATTTTATTATTGTCATTTATTTTTTATATACTATAAAACTTAGTTTGAATAAAACTATTTATATAATATATAAATCTAAAAAATATAACAAAAAATGAGTAATTATGATTATTTTAACAGTTGGGACTACGTTGATGGTGTCGGCAACTATATTACACTTTCTTCCAAAAATCAAGGTGTAACAGAAGACGAAGTACAAGAAATTGTTGATAAATCATTTGATAATACTGAGTTAAAATCAGAGGGTCAAGAACTACAATTATCAATCAATGGAAAAAATGTAAGTACTGTAACAATAGAGGATAAATACTTACATGATGTATCTTTCGATGAAGAAACAAAAGAACTTATTTTCAAAATTGATGATGGTGAAGATTTTAAGAAGATTAATTTGTCTTCATTATTAAATGAATTTGCTACTAAGTCTGATGTTGATAATAAAGTTAGTGAATTAATAAATGGAGCACCAAAAGCATTAGATACTTTACAAGAATTAAGTTCTGCGCTAGGTGAAGACCCTAATTTCGCATCTACGATTACAAATGAATTAAGTAAAAAACTTAATAAAGAAACATATGAAATAGACAAGAAATCATTTGCTACAAAAGATGATTTAAATTTAAAAGCAGATGTTTCAATGTTGGATAATTATGTTGAAAATAGTTCATTTATTGGGGTAACTAATAAAACAATTGAAAATGCACAAAAGATAGATACAATTAATGAACAACTTGTATTAAAAGCAGATAAAAATGAAATCCCGACAAAAGTAAGTGAATTAGAAAACGATGTAAATTATTTAACAGAGCATCAATCATTAGAAAACTATCCAACCAAAGATGAATTAAAAACTGAAATAAATAAAACTGTTCAGTTTACAACTACTGAAT
>CATEWF010000073.1 GCA_949527715.1 uncultured Mycoplasmatota bacterium
TTTTGTAATATTCTTTCATTATTTCTTTTACAAGATATTCAACTGCAATCATAGCTCTAACATCGTTATTACAATATTCTTTAAGATGTTTTACATCTTCATTTCACTCCTCATCAGTTACTTTATTAAAAAATCTTCTTGTTGAAGCGTTTTGAGCATCAGAACCATTTTGTATTTTACTTAACTCTGTTTTATAGTTTTTACATCCTGTTTGTTTAAAAATTTCTGGCTTGTGTTTTTCAACTAAAGGTAAAACTTTTTTAATTGAATAATAACCATAAAGTTCTTTAAATACAACATAATCTTCTCTTTTTGATGAAATATTAAATCATTCAGCAATATCAAAGATATTGTTTACTATTGTTTCCACTTTTTCATAATATTCTTTTTCATCAATATAATTCGCCATTTCATTTAGCCTTGGACATTCAAATCCTTTATTAAAAACTACATAATGATATTGTTTACATTCTTCCAATTTTTTAGAAGGTAATATTGCATCAATAATAAGTTTAAAATCCTTTTTACTTATTCCATCTTTAGGATCAATAACTATTGCAACAGGATCAGAAAGTTTTTTGTCACCATGATCAAAAATAACAGATACCTGATTAACTGATTGCATAAATGGATAATATCCATTTACTACTCTAATTGCTGAATTTAATGATTCAAAATCAAAATATACTTTTTTATCTTTTAATTTTTTAACAAATTCATAAGCTTGTTCTTTTCAAGAACAATAACCATTAGAAATAATTGAAGAATTTTGTTTAAGATACATCGAATAGCAAAGAACTCTATTATCTGGTTTATATTGATTAGGAATTTCTTTACATATTTCAGATAAATAACTATTAAAAGTTAAATCAACATTTTTAGTTTTTTCATAAAAATAAAGAGCGTTTTTATACTTAATTAAATTACCAGAAAATTTGAACGGAAATAATTTTGGATTATTATTAAAGTAATAATAATCTCTTATTGAATTTCAGTAATCTGTGTCTTTAACATTGGATTTATATTGTGCACATGGTTCAAATTTTAGAGTTGTCGGATCTACTGGTTTATATTCATATAATTGATCGATAATTTTCCAAAATTTTTCTTCATTTTTAAAATACTTTTCATAAACTTCTAAATATTTTTTAGTTTTTTTAGGATCCATATTAATGGATTCTCCCGAGTTTAATAAAGAATAAATAGAATAATCGTATTCATCATTAATTTTTTCTTTAGTGTATTGTTTTACCTGTTCTAAATCTTTTTCTGTAATCGCTTCATCAATCATTTTTTTACTAGGACTTAAGGCGCTTTTATTAAAGTTGCATGTATCAACCAATACAAAACTAACTTCATGGACTGGACACTTTTCATATTTAACAATACAAAGTTTATAGTCAGTTAATTCAAGATCGGATTTTAAATATTGTAAAGATGCATTAATCACATTTTTTTGATAATAAACATCCATTAAATGGTAAAGCCTTGTAGATGTGGTCCCTTTTGTTTCAATAATAATTAATTTATTATTTGTTTTAACAATTGCATCTGGTTTAGCTATTGCTTTTTTAACATTAGTTTTATCAATATAAATAAAAACAGATTGGAACAAAATAACATTATCATTTTGAGTAAGTAATTTTATTGTTTCTTCAAATGCCTTTTCGTTTGTTAATTTTTTTTCAGATAAATCATACGATTTACAATCAGGATATTGTTTTTCAATAAATTTTCTTGACTTTTCATCAATAATTTGTCCTTCGCAAACATTAGGATTTGTTAAATCTAATTTTTGGATAGAATCCACTTGTTCTTTTAATTGAGAAAAATATTCATACGAATTATTTTCTGTTGTTTCATATGGATCTTCTTGTTCTTGATCTATATCTTTATTAGAGTTTATAGCTAATAATTTAACTTTTTCATGAAGAACATTATTAATAATTTCATCATCAATAAACCATTCTGATTTAGGACGATAAAAATATTGAAGATAATCGTATTTTCTTACGTATTTACTTTTCATTATTACATTATTTTTATGTTGTTTGATTTAACAAATTCTTCAAATTCCTGACTTCAAGATGAAGAAACCACTTCAGCGATATGCACTTTATCTAAAACATATGCATAAATATTTGATAAATCAAATTGAATTAAAAAGTTTTTACCATCTTTTTCTTCGTTTTCAGTTTTATCTATAGGTGATATTTTAAATAAACGTAGTTCTGAATTTAATTTAGAAATATATATGTAAAATGAAGCACTATAAAAAGGTTGTTTAACATCTGAAAGTTTAAGTTCTTGCTCTTCGTTAGAGTTATTTATTGGAGTACCAATAAGTAATATTGGGTAGTTATTATAAATAAATTCTTCGATAAATTTTTGTTTGTCAACAATTTTTCTATTGAAAATTTCATATGTGTTTTTAGTAGAAAATTTTAAGATTTTCTTATCATCTAGTTTAAATGATGAATTAGTTAATGCCTCATTTATGAAAGAAACAACTTGATTAGCAATTTTTTTAAAACACGTTTCTAAAGCAGAAATGTTTTGGGCAAATATATATAAATATAAAACTTCTTTTACAAGCGAACTTGTATTTGTTAATAATGAATCGCGATTAATGATGTTAGTGAATGAATAAAAAGATTTAATTGCAGGATATTCAAAAGATTTTTGAATAAAAAAATTAATTGGATTCTGATTGAAGGAGAATAAGTTGTTTGAGTTTGCATTATCAAAGATAATATTTCGTGGAAATAAATCTGTTATTTCAAATTCATTAACGCTTTTAACAAGCGGAAATGAAATTAATTGTGAAGAAAAAGTTTCCTTAATTTGCTTAACTAACAACTCTTTAAATTTATTTATAAATTTTATAGTTTGTTCTAAATTATATTTAGGTTTGTAATTAGAAGGAAAATAATGTTTTGACATAAACTATTTCTCATCACGCATGTGTGGAAATAATAAAACATTTCTAATTGTTGTATTACCAGTTAATAGCATAACAAGACGATCAATTCCTAATCCAAATCCGCCTGTAGGTGGTAATCCATATTCAAGAGCTTCAATAAAATCGTTGTCCATTTCATTAGCTTCATCATTTCCTAAATCTTTTTCTTTTAATTGGTCTAAAAATCTTTGTTTTTGATCAATTGGATCGTTTAGTTCACTAAATGCATTAGCATATTCTTTACCACAAATGAATAATTCAAATCTATTTGTGTATCGTGGATCTTTAGGGTTTTTCTTAGCTAAAGGAGAAACTTCTATTGGATGACCATAAACAAATGTTGGTTGAACACACAGCTCTTCACAAAATGTTTCAAAAAATTTATTTATGATGTGACCACGGTTTTTTTCATGTGGTTGTAATTCAATGTTTTTTTCTTTAGCAATTTTAATTGCTTCTTCATCTGAATTAATTTGACTAAAGTCAACACTTGTTGTTTCTTTAATCATATCAACCATGTTAACTCTTTTAAATTTTTGAGTAAAATCTAAATTTACACCTTTATATTCGAAGTTTTGTTTGTTAATGCCTTTTGTGACATATTTAAAAATGTTTTCAAGCAGATCCATTACATCTTCCATTGAAGTATATGCTGTATAGCCTTCAATTGAAGTAAATTCAGGATTGTGAGTTGCATCCATTCCTTCATTTCTAAAGTTTCTACCTATTTCATATACTTTTTCAAAACCACCAACAACAAGTTTTTTAAGAGCTAATTCTGTAGCAATTCTTAAATAATATTCTCTATCCAGTGTATTGTGGTGAGTAACAAATGGTCTAGCAGCTGCTCCACCTAAAATTGATTGAAGGATAGGAGTTTCAACTTCTAAATATCCTAAACCATTTAGATATTCTCTTATTAACGAAACAATTTTACTACGTAAAACAAATGTTTCCATAGACTCAGAGTTCATAATTAAATCTAAGTAACGCTTTCTAGCTCTTACTTCTTCATCTTGTAAACCATGGAATTTTTCAGGAAGCGGTTTTAATGATTTGGATAAAATAACTAAATCAATAATTTTAACAGTACATTCACCAGTGTTAGTTTTCATTGGAGTTCCTACAACACCAACGATATCACCAATATCTAAAACCTTGCTAAATAATTGTCAAATTTCTGGTTTACAAGTTTTTTTGTTAATATAAAGTTGAACCTGACCGTAGAAGTCCTTGATAACAGCAAAAGTCTGTCTGATAGCCATAACTCTACCAGCAATCTTGATTTCATCTGTACATTCATGTAATTCTTCTTTAGAGCAGTTTTTATATTTGTCTTTAAATGTTAAAGAATTAAAATTACGTTCAAATCTTTCGATTTTAAACGGATCATTTCCTTCTTCAACTAGTTTTGCTAATTTAGCTCTTCTACTTTGTTCTTGATCTGTAAAATTGTTTTCCATAAATTTTATATATTATATAT
>CATEWF010000074.1 GCA_949527715.1 uncultured Mycoplasmatota bacterium
TGCATTTCTAGCATTTGTTTCGTCTCTAATTGCTCTATCTAAATTTGTAATATCTGTTTTATTTTGCGCAATTGCTGCAGTATTTTGATCAACTTTATCTTTAGTATCATCATATTTATCATTTATATCACTAATTTTATCATCTTGTGCTTTTAATAAATTAGTAACATCTTTTATATCAACTAAATCTAAATCAACTTCATTAATTAGAAAATTTTCTTTCTTAATAGGAATTTCAAAACCTACTTCAAATTCAACTTCCATTTCTATAAATCCTTTTTCAATTTGTGAGATTGTATGATTAGGATGAGTAAGCATCATTTTTGTTCTTTCTCCAATATTGAGAAATTTTGGATTTTTATCATGAAAATCTTCAGTATAAGTAGCAAATGTATTATCACCTCCATTCTTTTGAACTAAATTTCTTAATTGATTATTGAAAAAATTTAAAACATCACCTTCATCGTTTCCTGAATTTTTATATCTAACGTTTTCATATGTCATTTTACATAAAAAATAAAAAAAAATTGTAAATTATATCTTTTAATCATAACCAGCTGGAATACCACGTTGATAATATCTAACTCCATCTTCAACTGACCAAGTCCAATATGTGTCGCTACAAACCCACATTTCTGGTAAAGGTGTTTCTCTTTCAGCATCATTAACTTGTAATGAATTTCCATTAATTTTTAATGCAGGATACAAATAAGGATTAGTTTTACCATCTTTAAATTTAGGAGTAC
Source organism: uncultured Mycoplasmatota bacterium (assembly GCA_949527715.1). GTDB lineage: Bacteria > Bacillota_I > Bacilli_A > Mycoplasmatales > Mycoplasmoidaceae > Malacoplasma_A. The sequence goes on from CATEWF010000074.1 coordinate 747, forward strand.
CTTTAAATTCAATTGTAATTGCATGACTTCCTGTATCAATACCATCAAATACATAACCTGAATTTCCACGTTCTAATTGGAAATTAATTCCAAAACTAGTATTATCAAATGGATCAAATAATCTTCTTTTTCCATAATGAGGATCATCTTCTGGACCAACACCAGTTTGAGGATTTGAAATTGATTCTAAATATTCTTTTGTAGGTTCTAATTCATCTAATTCATTTGCTTGTAATTGATACTCAACAAATCTACCATCCCAAGTATTGTCAAATTCTGTTTCTGGATACATTTTCTTATTAACAGTTAATCTTACTTGTTCATACATGACATTTGGAAATACTGTACAATCATTACTATTAAATGGAAACATCATTGTTATATTTGTAGCATTTCGTAATGGAATTGATTTAGACATTGTTAAAGAATTATTACTTGCTCTACTTTCAAATTGGAATTTTGATAATTCTTGAGCAGGAATAATAATTGGTTGTTGTAATCCTTGTAAAATTCCTTCCATAACATCAGGTTTAATTCCAAATCCAGCACAATTTGTTAAACATTTTGTAACTTTAGCTTCTTTAACTTGTAATTGATTTATTCCTAATTCATATCTATAATATTCTTGTGCTCCTGCTGCAGTACCACGCGGTACAATTGAAATAGCATATTTTCCTGCAGCTGGACCATTTGCATTATCTGTTTGAGAACATTTATGAACAATAATTGCTTCTGAATCTATTTGTGTAAAATGATTAGTAATTGGAACAAAAGGAGCTCCATTAAATTTAGTTGGATCAGGATCCCAGAATTTATTTATTTCTGCAACTGTTTGAGGTTGTAATTGACACCAAACTAATCCTTCTGTACTAAATTTAACTTCTTCTTCAATTTCACCTAAAATTCTATTTGGATATAATCTCCATGCTTGTAATGCTAATTGATCTGTAAATGGTATAATTAATTCCATATTAACTTTAACTTCTTTTTTATCAGCAAATTTCTTTAAAGGTATATAAACACCACAAACATTAGGAGACATACATTGAACACTTTCCCACAAAGAGTGTGAGTGTGGTGCTCCCTTTTTAGCATCAGCAGAACGAATTGAATTGTATGCAAAAGATTCTTTAATCATTTCACTTTGATTATAACCATCAATTAATTTACCATCTACCCAAAATTGTGCATCACTAATAACTTCAACTGCATCTTTAAATCCAACAAATATTATATTATCTTTATCACAATTTATAATATCACCATCATTAAATCTATTATTCATTTGAAGTTTTAAGAATAAAGTCATACTAATAAAACCTTTTTCAATTTGAGATATTGAATGAGCTGAATGAGATAGTTTTAATTTAGTTTTAGTATTCATAGGAACTTCTACATCTTTATCATGACAATGTTCGGAAACGATTGAAAAAGTATTATCACCTCCATTCTTTTGAACCAAATTTCGTAATTGATTATTGAAGAAGTTTAATACATCTCCTTCATCATTTCCTGCATTCTTATATCTAACATTCGCGTAAGTCATTTTAAAGTTTAATAAAAAAATATAAAAATTTTTCTTCTTTTTAAAATATAAGAAATATGGCATTTGGAAGTTGGATAAAGAAAATAGGAGATAAAGTCAAAAGTTTTGGTGAAAAAGTTAAAAATGTTGCAGAAAAAGCATTACCATACATTGAAAAAGGAAGTGAATTTATTAGAGATACGGCAGGACCTGCAATTGAAAAATTTGGAAATTCAATTGGAAGTGATACAATATCTAATGTTGGTAGAGGTGCTGTTAAAGTTGGTGATACAGTTAATAGGTGGGCTAATAAAGGTAGTAAATATTTGAACAGTGATCAAGGTTAAGACTAAGAATACATCCTAACTCTAATATCTTCTTCAAGTGGAGGAGATTTTTCAGGGACGATTTTAATTAATCGTATTAAAAAATTGAGTATTTCAATTAATAACATTAATGTCAAAATGATGTTTAGGTATATCATTAAAACTATTTCTTTATATAAATTTAAAAATCTTTATTTTTATTTAAATGGAATTAAAAATACTTGAACCTATTTCAAAATACTTAAAAGAATTTAATACTCCTGAAGAATTTAATATCTTTTATTCGAAGAACAAAGAAGAACTTGATAAACTCACTACTCATAAGCTTAATAAAATGTATCATATTATAGGTTATCGTATTACAAAAATAAAAAATGAATTAATGTTAAAGAAATGGTCAGAAAAAGAAGATAAAAATGAAAATTATGATGAACAAATTCGATCGATTCATGAAGAATTAAATAAAATAAAAGCAACTATGAATCAAATTATAGATTTTATTAATAATCATTAAAAAAATTATGTTCTATAATATGTCATTCCTCCTTCCGTAACTTGAACTAAAATAAATGGATGAGAATCAGGAAATTTTTGTTTTCTTTTTGTTAATTTTTGAAAAGCATCATAAAAAGCATCAAAATCTAACATAGTAGCAGCTTGACCATAAATATATCTTAATTGCTGTCTATTAAATCCTGGAAATAAATATAATGTAGTAATTTCATTTTTAATATGAGGTTTAATACCTTTCCAACCTTGAATTAACATGAAATAAGTCATATTAGTATGTCTACATCTTCTTAATTGTTGAGAAAAGAATGATTCTTCAGATGAAAATAATTTTGAATTACTGATATCATCAAATAAAACAATTGTATGTAAAAATTCTTTTTCAAAATTTTCAACATGTAATATTTCAAATAATTCTTCTTTATCTTCTTCACTTAATTCATTCTTAGTTCTTTCTCTACGAATTTTATAATATTCATTTTTTGCATTAATCAATTCTTCTACACAATCTTCTGCCTCTTTTTCACTACAAACGATATAAGGAAATTCAAATAAACTTTTCAAAGTTTGAAAACTAACATCATTTTCATCACCATTTTTAGTTACATAAATTAATAAATGATGAGTATGCATCATACTTATTTTTATAATTTCTTCTAAAGCTATAACTGTTTTACCACTTGATTGTTTTCCAACAACAACATTTACACTATTATATCTAGTAATTATATCTTCATGAATTGGACAAATTAAATTTCCAGTACTTTGTTTGCTTCTAGCTTTTAGTTTAGCTTGAATTTTTGAACGAACATCATTATTATTTTCTTCTTCTTCTTCATCTTCACTTTCACTATAATTGAATTCTTCATCTGTCATTTTTTCCAATATTTTTTTCATTAAAAATAAAATTGATTTATATTTTTATCTATTCTAAGTCTTCTTCTTCATTATCTTCATCAGGTGCATCAAATGTTTTTGCAGCAGTTCTAATTGCATCTGTTACAATTTCTGTTATATCTTCACGATAATGTTGTCGATCATCTAATTCACCAGTCTTTAAATCATGAATTATTTGATCTACCATTTCATTATATAATTCTTGAATATTTTTTTGTCTTTTGAATTTTTCTTGTTCATGAGGATCTCTAATTCCATGTTTTTCATATAAAGGTTGTAAAACTAAATTATCCCA
>CATEWF010000075.1 GCA_949527715.1 uncultured Mycoplasmatota bacterium
AATTATTTTGTTAACAATGATTAAATTTCCAAAAATCCGTGGTACAGAAGACCGTTTTGATTTAGATGCAAAAAATATCAACACATTAATAGATATTTTTAGTTATTTAGCTAAGCTAAATGGATACAAAAGAATGATTACTCCGATCATAGAAAATGCTGATTTATTTATTAGATCTGTCGGAGATTCTAGTGACATAGTTACTAAAGAATTTTATGATTTTAGAGATAAAGGTGAACGTCATGTTGTCCTACGTCCTGAAGGAACCGCAGGAGTGATTAGAGCTTTAATCGAAGAAAAATTAATTTATTCTAAGCAATTACCAATTAAGACTTACTATTTTGGTCCAATGTTTCGTTACGAAAGACCTCAAAGTGGTCGTCTAAGACAATTTAATCAATTTGGAGTTGAATGTGTTGGTACAAACAATCTTTATGATGATGCAGATATGTTAGTTTTTGCTAACAATTGTTTAAAATCACTAGGTTTAAAACAATATACTATTTCAATTAATAATATTGGTAATTTTGAATCAAGAAAAAAATGAATTAATGAGCTTAAAAAATACTTCAAAAAATATGAAAAGAATTTGACTGAAGATTCGATAAAAAGAATCAACACAAATCCATTAAGAATTCTTGATGACAAAATTGATGGAAAGAAAGATTTTGTTAAAAATGCCCCAAAAATTGATAGTTTTCTATCAAAAGAAGAAATTGAATATTTTGATGAATTAACTAAAGTTTTAAAAGGATTAAATGTTAATTTTACTATTGATAAAACACTAGTTAGAGGATTAGATTATTACACTAATTTCGTATTTGAAATCAATTCAACTTCTGATGTATTAAAAGGTCAACCAACAATAGTTGGTGGAGGTAGATATTCTTACCTAGTAAAAGAACTTGGTGGAACCGATTTATCTTGTTGCGGTTTTGCTATCGGATTAGAAAGAATGTTAATTCAATTAGCTGCTGAAAAACAAGAAATAGTAAAATCAGATTCAATTGATGTTTGTGTCGCTTGTTTGTCAAGTGGTAAAATGGTTAAATTTACTGCTCTTATGATTTCAAATTTACTAAAATTATCTAAAATATCTTGTGTTTCAAATTTTGATTCAACAAAAATTGAAAAACATTTTAAATACGCAAAAGATAATAATGCAAAGTTTGTTGTTATTATTGGAGATAAAGAATATAAAGAAAATAAATTATTAATTAAAGACCAAAGGTCTTTAACTCAAAAAGAAATTCCTGCAAATGATTTAGTAAAATATTTAAAGGATAATATAAAGTAATTATGATTAATTGACGTTATTGTGGAATGGTAGATAAATCTGCTGTTGGTCAAAATATTACCATTAATGGTTGAATAAGAAAAAACAGAAAACTAGGGAGTTTAATCTTTCTAGATGTTTATGACCGTTACGGATTAGTTCAAGTTGTTGTTGAAGAAAATAACAAATATTTTAACGAAATCTATTCTACTCCAAAAGAATCTGTTGTAAAAATACATGGTCAAGTACAATTAAGAAAATCACCAAATAATAAAATTAAAAATGGTGATATTGAAATAATTTTAAAAGAGTTCACTCTTTTATCTAAAGCTGAAACTACTCCAATTTTAATTGATGAAGTTACTGATGCACTAGAAGATACCAGACTTAAATATCGTTACTTAGATTTAAGAAGATCTAATATTCAAAAAAACATTGTTTTAAGATCTAAAATTATTAATTCATTAAGAAATTATTTGACTAAGGAAGACTTTATTGAAATCGAAACTCCTTGTTTATCAAAACCAACGCCAGAAGGTGCTCGTGATTATCTAGTGCCAACTAGAAATAACGTAAATTCTTTTTACGCTTTACCCCAATCACCACAAATATATAAGCAATTATTGATGGTTGCTGGTTTTCTAAAATATTTTCAAGTTGCTCGTTGTTTCAGAGACGAAGATTTAAGGGCAGATCGTCAACCAGAATTTACTCAACTAGACATTGAAATGTCTTTTATTAATGAGCAAACAATTATGTCAATTGTTGAAAAAATGTTACATTCAATGATGAAAGATGTATTTAACATTGAATTGTCTCATCCTTTTCCAATTATTGATTGAAATACTGCAGTTAATGTTTATGGAAGTGATAAACCTGATTTGAGATTTGACTTAAAACTTCAACAAGCAAATGATTATTTTAAAACATCAAAATGCAAAATTTTTAGCTCTACAATTGAAAAAAATAATGTAATTAAGTACATTATTACAGATAAGTTTTTTGATAAAAAACAAATTGAATCATTAAGAAAAATCGCTAAAGATAACAAGGCTTTTGACTTAATTTTCTTATCACTAAAAGATAAGGAAATAACAGGTTCAATTAAAAATATTATTGAACATGATATTATTAAAAAAATATTTAAAGATCATAATTTGTCTGAAGGAACAATGTTTATTGTTGCTGATAAATTAGCAATAGTTAATCAATGTTTGGGTGCAATTAGAAACCAATTAGGAACTATGTTAAACTTAAAAAATCCTAGTGATTTTAAATTTTGTTGAGTTACAGAGTGACCATTGTATGAATACAATGAAGATGAAAAAAGATTTGTTGCTGCTCATCACCCTTTTACAGCTCCAACCGATGAATGTATTAAATCATTTGATAAAAATCAAGCAAATGCAAAGGCTCGAGCTTATGACATTGTTCTAAATGGCTTTGAAATCGGTGGTGGAAGCATTAGAATTACTAATTCAGAAGTTCAAAACAGAATGTTCGAATCTATTGGTTTAACAAAACAACAAATCAAAAAGAAATTCGGATTTATGTTGGATGCATTTAAATATGGTGTACCTCCACATGGTGGAATAGCTTTTGGATTAGACCGTTTAGTAATGTTGTTAACAAATAGTGAAAGTATTAGAGATATTATTACCTTCCCAAAAAATAGTCATGGTAATGATTTAATGATGGATTCGCCTAGCGAAGCAGACTCTAGTGCACTAAATGATTTACATTTATCTCTTAAAAGTTAATATTAATAATTAATTATTAAAATATTAATATAATTAAAAACATAATTTATGAGTAACAACAAAGCAATCGAGTTTTCACATATTACTTTTGGTTACACTCCAGACATAATCAATTTAGATGATGTCTCTTTTACCATTTACGAAAATGAATATGTTTGTATTATTGGTCACAATGGAAGTGGCAAATCAACATTATCAAAAGTTTTAACAGGATTATTAAAACCACAAAATGGAAAAATTAAATTGTTTGATCAAGAAATTACTCAAACAAATTTAAAACATTTAAGAGACAATGTTGGAATTGTTTTTCAAAATCCTGATAACCAATTTATTGGTTTAACCCCAGAAGATGATATTGCCTTTGGTCTAGAAAACCGTAAAGTTTCACCATCTAAAATGAAGCCAATTATTAAAGAGGTTGCTAAAGCTGTTAACATTACTAATTTATTAAAATTAGATGCTCAAAAACTTTCTGGTGGGCAAAAACAAAGAGTTGCTATTGCTTCAGTATTAGCAATTAACCCTAAAATAATTATTTTTGATGAGTCAACATCAATGTTAGATCCTAAGGGAAAAGCAGACTTGAAAGAATTAATGTTGATTCTTAAAAACAAATATCACAAAACTATTGTTTCTATCACTCATGACATGGAAGAAGTTGTCAATGCAGATAAAGTTATTATTTTAAAAGCAGGTAAACTTCAGAGAATAGGAACTCCATCTGAGGTTTTTGAAAATGAAAAATTCTTAAAAGAAATCCAATTGGATATTCCTTTTAATTTAGATTTATCTAAACAACTTAGTGAAAGAAACTCAAAAATTAAACCAACACTTAAGCTGGAAAATTTAATCAAACAATTATATGAAGCAATGTAATAAAATCTCAATTCAAAATTTAAAGATAGTGTTTGATGAGGGGACTCAAGAGCAAACAATAGTTTTAGATACTTTCTCTAAAGATTTTGCTCCTAATAAAATTCATTTTATTATTGGTAATTCAGGAAGCGGAAAAACCACTTTACTTTCTCACTTTAACGGGTTAATTAAATCAAAGTATGGAAACATTATTATTGATGATTTAAAAATTCTAGGAAACAAGAAAAAAATTAAAAACATCAAAAATTTAAGAAAAAAAGTTGGAATGGTTTTTCAATTTCCTGAATATCAATTATTTAAAGATACAATTGAAAAAGATATTATGTTTGGTCCTGTTAATTT
>CATEWF010000076.1 GCA_949527715.1 uncultured Mycoplasmatota bacterium
AAAAATAATACCAGAAAAAGAACCTCCGATGTCAGATGATATTAAACGTTTGTATTCATGAATTCATAAATCCCTTCGGGCTATACTCATGAAGATTATTTTAATAACGGAACATTAAAGTCTATTTTTTTGTACCTTGCATCTTCAACTTTAGGACCTACCATATTCGCATATTTATTAATTTGTTTACCTGCTTCATTCACCACATTACCCCATTTATCTATTACCTTGCCTTTAGCACCACCAACCATATTACCAATTGTTCCTAATGCGGGTGCAACAACGTTTTGTGCTACTTGTCCAACTTTTTTAGCAATAGGTATAATTTTCTTGAATCCATTAACAATTTTTTGACCCAGTTTTTTAAACCAGCCACCAAATGCCATAATAATTTAGTAAACGAAAAAAAACTTTTTTAAGTTATGTTGGAAATTCCTTTTTTTCCAATTAAATGTCTTTTCAAAACGCACAATTCAAAAATATTGGTAATGATGAAGGAGATGTTCTTGACTTCTTTAATGATACTTTACGAAACTTAGTTCAGAAAAATGGAGGTGATAATACATTTTCCTTTGTTACTGAAGAATTTGATAATAAAAATGCTCCTATGCCAATTGGCTCAAAAACACGTATGAAATTAACACATTCAGGTCATACAATTAGTCAAATTGAAAAAGGTTTTATTAATATGAAGATAGCTTTTAAAGTCAAATTCCAAGATGAAATTGAAGAAGATGCATTTGCATTGGATACTGAAGGATTAAATAGAATATTTATTGGATTCAAAGATGCTGTTGAAATTATTGAAGACTGTAGATTTTGGGTTGATGGTAAATTAGTTGATACTTATAGACAAGATCAAATGATAAGAGAATCGTTTGCTTATAATGCTATTCGTGCCAAAGATGTTAAAATTGCTTCACCAAAAGCACATTCTTTATGGGAAAAAGTTTCTAAATATTTACCAGGTGTTTGTGGTGTTTATATTCCTCTTAAAAAATTTGAAAATGGAGCAGTAGTTGAAGTAAAAATGGAATTAATTATACCTTTTACTGATCAATTAGCATTACAAGCATGGAGACTATACCCAAACAGAATTTTAGGTGAAATAGAAGAAGAAATAAGAACATCTTTGGAAGGATTAGTTTGGTGTCAAATTGATCCAATTGCTGTTGCTGATGTTTTAAGATTTATGGATTATAATCAAGATGCTTTATATTATTCACCAACAACATGTCCTATTACTGCTCATTTTGTTCAAATTGACAGACCAGCAAAAATTGTTATAGGAATTGAAGAAAAAAATGAAGATGACCAAGATTTAGGTGATGGATTAATAACATTTAATGCATTTTCAAATAAACCTGGTAAAACAAATGTATGGACACTTAAAAATAATACACTTCAATTAGCTTCTAATGGAACAATATATATTGCAAGAACAAATTGTGCTGGATTTGGCGTTAAACATGATGTTGTATTAGGATTAATGGAAACACTTAAAGAACCAATAATTATTCCTGCACAAGAATTAACTAGGGAAATTTTTGAAGGTTCTCCATCACCAAGCGGACTTGAAGTATCCAAATCTATTCCGTTAAGAAATGCTACAAATATAACAATGATGTTTCCAAGAAATTCAAAGGATTGTACAGTATTCCAAAATGTCATGTATAAAAAATGTCAATTAACTGTTAATAAAAAACAATATCCTGATACCGAATTCGACACAACAACTGACGGAAGATTTGTTCAATATCAACTTATTGCTAACGAATTAGATGGTTATATTGAAGCTACAGATGAATTTGTCAGATCTATTTCATTACCACTTAATAAATCTATTGAAAATGGTGGTCTTCGTTATAAATCAACAAGTGCTGCAGATAATACTAGTTTTGGAATTAATTTTCAATTGGAACGTGGAAATGCAGGATATGTTTTTGATGGAATTGATACTGGTTCACAATCTATTACTATTACATTTAAAGGATTACCAATGCATGATGGAATAAATGATACTTATTACTACCCAGAAGTTGATGATGTTGGAAAACCATTAGAAGATTATCATCCACCTCAACCTGAAATGTGGATCTGTTCTGATACATACTGGACTTGGAGTTTAAATGACGGTGTACAATACTATAGTAGGGGAGTTCCAAATGGATATGAGTAAATTTATTATTTTATTATTTTTAAATGAGCATTCGACGAAATCCAAGTAAATTAAGAACTTTGTCAACTAATTTTAATCCAAGACGAGGAAATGCTGTTGATAATACAATTGATTTAAATGGTGATGGGGTTATTGATGAATATGAACGACAAATGGCTGACATACAAAATACTGAACCAGTTACTAAAACATATTACATAACTAGAAATTTTGAAAATACTCTTCCACCAGAATTTGTTAATTCAAATAATGATAGATATATTTCATTTCAATATTGCAGAGCAACTTGTTCGCATTATTTGGATGGTGAAACTGAAGTTCATTGTTCTTTTATTCCAAGGGACGAATATTGTGATTCATTAGTTTGGTATGCAAATTTAGTTCCACCTGATGATAATCGAAAATACGAAATTATATCAAGAAAAAATACATTTAAAGTCTGGTTCACTGATGCTGAAGGAAAACCAATAACACCTGACAACTTTACTTTGTTCTTAAAACTTGAGTACTGAAAAAATTTATTTTTGTAAAAGAAATGACTGGAATTTTAACAAAGCAAAATGCAATTGATAAGGCTTTAGTTGGTGGTGGAAATGGAAATGGACAATTAAATGAAAATTGTATACTACAAACTTTACATGTTTATCATGATGCAACATTTGACGGTCCTGTTAGATTTGAAAATTTTGATGGAGCCAGCGTTACATTTAAATCACAACCTAAATTTGATAATGATATTGGAGTACTATATAATGATGAATATTGGACGATGACTGATGTCTGGAATTCTATAGATAATTGTAATTTTAATATAGATTCACATGAAGATGCAATTGAAGAACTTAATGATACGACTAGGGAATCTATTATTACAATTAACTCAAAAATACAAGAATTAAGTGGTATTATTGATCAACATGGTGAAAACAATGATAATGAAAATTCAGTATTAAGTTTAAATAATATTCAAACCAAAGCTGCACCTTTATTAGATGAAGTTATCGAAGAACCTGAACAACCAGAAGAACCAGAAAAACCAAAAGAACCAATTAAAATTATCCCTGTTGACCAAGAATCAATTATACAAAGTTTTGATGGATTAATTACATCTATTGAACATTCATTAACTCGTTTTGAAACAAAAGATGAAGAAATTAATCAGAAAACAATCTATAATAAAAAAGCAATTGATAATATTAATTTTGATTTAGGTGAAAAAAATAAAGATATTGTTGAAATTTATGAAACACTTGATCAACATAAAAAAGATATTGATGACGTTGAAGAAACTGTTTCTATTTTAAGTTATTCAAAACTTAATCCTGCAGACTTGGATGAAGCTAAAGATGAAATAAATTTAAAAATTAAAGAAGTTGATGATAAATTTAATAATATTTATACAAAACCAGATGTTGATAATATATTAGAACCAATTACTGATAATATTTCTTTGGTAACGAGTAATATTGAATTACTTACAGGTAGACTGAATACAATACAAGGAACAACAGATACACTAGATAATTATGCTTTGAAAAGTGAATTATATGAAAAACTAGATGAAAAAGCAGATAAAACATCTTTAGAAACGTTAGCAACAAATGATAAAGTTGATAATTTACAGTTATCATTAAAAGTATTAATTGACCAAATTCAAAGCTTAGATCGATCACAAGAAAATCATTTAGATGAAAATGTTTTAATTGATTCTGATGAAACTGTTACTTATTCATTAAAAAGAACACGTGCTGCAGCCCAAAATGATACTATTGAAATAAATGATACAAAAGTAAATGATGTAATGGTTGATTGGATTACTACTATGAACGATTCATTTAATCATTTTGAAGATAATGATAAAACTTTAATGAATAAATTTAATGATTATTATTCGAAAACAGAATCTGATAATAAATTTGCATTAAAAAATGATTTAGAAAATATTCCAACATCAGGTTTATTTACATTAACTAATCAACGATTTACTGAAGATGAATTAACTAGAAATG
>CATEWF010000077.1 GCA_949527715.1 uncultured Mycoplasmatota bacterium
TGCTACCTAGAACCAAAATAGCGCCTATTATAACAAATCACTAATACAAAAAAAAATAATTATGTTTTTTTTTATTTATTTACCACTATAGCTGAAATATTGTTCGCGCGATCCTTCTTCATATGTTGTTTTGATTCTTCTTTCAAACTTCTTTAATGTTGAGACTGTCATGTTAGTATTCATTGAAAAGCATGGTTGACCTTGTGTTAGATCAAATTCAATTTCTTGTCCATTGTATAGTGATTCATAGAGTTTCATGTAATCGTTATTAAATGATTTAGCGGCATACGTTACAGCATTTTGAGTAATACCTTTAGCACGAAACATATAATCTATATCACCAGTAGAATCTTGTAATTTATCAATATACATCTTTTTCATAATAAAGTATGATTCAATAGATTTAGGCATTTCAGTGTGATTATTTATTGTTGGAAAATCAGAATGAAATTGTCCGAGATCTGTTCCGATTAATTCACGTCCATATTTAGATTTGAATGCATCAGCTAATCTTGAAACATCATCACACTCAATATGCATAGAATCAGTATCTTGATAGTATATATGGCACCCGATATCATAAGCTAAGCACATAACTTCATTCATTATTCGCTTTGACATTGATAATACTTGAATGCCTAATAAGCTGAAATTGAAATGTTTATCGATAGGTTTTAATGTACGTATTGCATGTATATCTGAGTTTGCAAGCTTTACATCATCAACTATTTTATTATAATTTTTCAACCAATATTTATCTAACTCATCACCTTCATGAAAATATTTATAATCTTTATCAACTGGTTTTTCGATAGTCTTACCATAACAGCTATTCATAATTAATTTATATAAAGCCTCGAGTGGATTTTTTTGCATTTTGTATTCTTTTCGCTTGTTAAAAATATTTCTGATTTCGGCTTGAATAGTATAATCTCGCTTACCATCCCAGTAATAACCTCTAATTAAATTATATTCTATCTTCTGAAACTCTATTAAATCTTCTAAAGTTATGTTATCTACTATCATTTTTATTGTCTCATTCTCAGCTAAATTATCATCATTTAAATTCAAGCCAGTATCAGTTTTTCTAACTATTAATGGGAATGGGTAGTGTTTATTTACATTTGTTATTTCAATTTCAACTATATATGCTGATTGTTTTGATAAGAATTCATAGTTAAGTTTGTCTTCTGTAATTACTTTTGGTTTGCCTTCTACAGTATATAATCTAGCCATTGCGCTTGGATATAAACTTACTGCATCAAAATCAGATAAAGGTTTTGTAGTATGCCATTTTTTATTATACGCTGTCATGCATCTACCGCCATAAATAGCTTTACTGCAGAAATATCTAACATGTCCACCTAACTTATATAAGTTCTTGTTTGGGTAATACACTCTTTGATTAAATACTTCATTAGCAAGTGATGATATAGATATGTATTTGAATGGATCGATATTAAAATCTTTTATAAAGCCATTTCTAAATTCATTAAAACCTAATCGTAATATATTTACATCTTGTTGGCAATAGAATGAGCAATATTTCCACATATCAAAAGTGTTATCGCTTAATCTGCATCCATCAATTTTATCAATATTTGCATTAAATAATTCATAATCAGCATCATTCCATACACGATCTTCATTATTACCAGCTTCAGAAATAACACCAACAGCATCATTTAATCGATCTAATGTATAATATTTATATGGAAATATTTCTTTTTGTATGTTAGGTATGTTAAACATTCTTGGTAGTTGTGATAATTTGCATGATAGAATAGGCAGAGTGTCTTTGAATAATATTGTTTTACCTTTATATTTGATATCAGCTTTCATTGTTTTACTGCCTTTAATAATTGATTTGTAAATACCAAATGAAGCAAGCATTCTAATATCATATGCTAAATTATGAAAATATACTACAGCGTTATTTGGTAAATATTCTAGCAGTTGTATATTGCATTTATCGCCACGAAATTCTTTGTTAATTTTACCGTTTTGTGATTGAATAACGCACATGAATGGCTTATGAATATCACCACTAACATCAGCTTCAAAGTCACAATACCAGTATGAATTTTCGATAATCTTTTCATTATTTATTTCTTTTGGCGCGATTAATTTTGTACAGAAATTATCATCATATTCTAAATCAATATCTGATAAATTAGCATTTATGTCTTTGTAAAATACTGTTTTTAATACTTTATTTTGACTGTATGTAATTGGACGGAAATAGCCTTGTTTCATTAATTCGCGAACGAGTGTTGATGAAGTAACGTAACATCTACCATCAATTAATTTATTATGATATATTTCTTTGTTATAATTTTCAGGTGATTCATCTTTAATATGTTTAATGTAATATGTACTGAATGGTGTTTTTTCTTCAATAAAGTAATGATTTTCATAAACATTCATAACATGTGTTCTATTTTTTTCTGCATCTTTTACACCTAAAAATGATTTACGTGATGATTTTTTGCTTGATTGGACTGTTGTTTTTTTATTTTTTCGATTTGAGTTATCGTCGATTAATGATAATTTTAAGTGTATTTTAAATTCATTACATAAAGATTCGATAGCAGTTTGCGAAAGATATCTGTTTTGAATACGTAATCGCATTTGATTTAATGTGTTTTCATCGTAGCAATCTGTTTGTTTTAATGCGTATATAAAGCAGCAATCATTTAATTCATCTCTCTGTTGATTTTTATCGTTAACTAATGTGTCGAATATTTGTAATCGCTTAAGGTAATCAATAATAATTTTTGGTGTATTATCGATAACTAAGTATTGAAAAAATGAACCGCCAACGTCTTTGTTATGCTTTGCTTCTGTAAATGGTGAAAATACTAACTCAGAAAATAAACTCCAATCAGGTAATTTTTCACCACCTGCTTCATAAAAGAATTCAGGATTCACTACTTCTAAATCAAATAAAAAATGCTCCTCTGTAAAATTTTTCATTAACTCATTATATGTTTCAGGTTTTAATTGCTTACTATGCCAATCACCGTTAACTTTATATGATATTTTGTATTTATTTATTATCGGTAATGTGTCAATATGCTCTTCAAAAAATGCTTTTAATAATGGAAATAATAACTTTCTGCCGCTATTAGTTAATTGTTCGAAATTAATTCGCCAGTTATGTGGTGTGCGCTCAAGTCTTTCCATTATATCATTTACTATTTGCTGTTGATTATTTTTTTGCTTTCGCCAGTAATTGAATGAGTTATATGATTTGAATACTTTATTAGCGCGCCAGTACTCTTTTAATTCATCATATTGATTTTTGATTGTATTGATGTATATTTTTGGTGTATGGATTTGTCGATATAATTTTGATAAACGTTGGGCTTTATTATCGCTTTCAACTTTATTATTATTATGTTGTTGAGTTAATGATGCGAATAATTGATCATCTTTTTTAATATTATATTTTCTAACTATTTCATCTACATTATTAAGTAACGTATTTATGTTTTGCTGTTTATATCTATTTGAATGATTAATTGGTAATTTAAATCCATAATTTTTATTTAAATCATGAATTAAATCTTTTAAATTATTTGCTTTTAATGTTGGTATTATTCTATTTAATTTATCTACTAATAATTGATGCTGACTCATTTTTTGTATGCGAAAAAAAATCAAAAAATAAAAAAATAAAAAGCATAAAAAAGTTGTAAAATAAAGTATTGAAAAAGTGGTTAAATTTCTACGTTCATTACAGTATTGATATCTAAAGTTATGCTGAAAAAATGTGAGTAGATATAGCATTATTACCATATTTATACACTACTTTAAACGATACTAACTTTACAAAAACTCATTTTGCATATAATATTTTATCATATATTTTCAGCGTATTATTCGAAAAAAAATATATGGTAATTCTTAAAATAATATTCTAATATTATATGCTTGGTTTAAAAAATTCTCGTAGCTTTATTTAACATTTTTATTTAGTAATAATGATCGGAAAAATACGTTAATAAATCGCTGAGATCTGAGCATTTGAATGAAAAAATATTCGTTATTAAATTGAATGTATTTTGCTGAGATCTGAGATAATTATATTCAAAAATTCAATACTTGTCTGAGCGCTAGAGAATTTGTAATAAAATTGAATACACATACAAAATAAAAATGCGGTTTTTAATTAAATTAATCGC
>CATEWF010000078.1 GCA_949527715.1 uncultured Mycoplasmatota bacterium
AAAGAGGAACAAACTAATAAGGAGGAACAAGATAAAGAAGAGCAAGCTAATAAAGTAAACCAAACTAATAAAGAAGAACAAAGATATGAAGAAATGATTGAAGAACAGGAGAATAGACCATTAAACATACCAAGTATATCAGAATATTATACAAACGAAGAATTTCCAGATATTGATTTGATTAGTTTTAAGCTTGAAATGATTCAAAAAGATCTTGAGGAAAATGGTATTAAAAATGTAACAATGCCTGAACAAGAAGTTAAAGATACTCTTAAAGAATTATATGAAGAAAATGATATTGATATTGAAAATGATGAGGAGTTTGTAACAAAAGTAGACCAAATTATACGTTCCAATAATGTAATAAACAGTCTTAATGAAACTTTTAGAGAACTGCAACAAGATAGAAGAAGAGGTACAAGAAGGAATAATGTAAAGCAAGAACAACAACCACCGACTGATGAAGCAATACGTCAATCTATTCTATTATTCATTCGTAACCTTCAATTAAATGATATAATTAGCGAACAAACAGTAAATGATTTAGTGAATATTGCAAAAGACATAAAAGATTATTTAAATGGCTATAAGCAAATAAAGTATTATTTGATTTCAAGGTTTAAGAAAGCTAATAATCATCCAGAAGAGCCAGTTCCTACAGATGTTGCA
The DNA here is from genome assembly GCA_949527715.1 of uncultured Mycoplasmatota bacterium. Classification (GTDB taxonomy): domain Bacteria; phylum Bacillota_I; class Bacilli_A; order Mycoplasmatales; family Mycoplasmoidaceae; genus Malacoplasma_A. The sequence goes on from CATEWF010000078.1 coordinate 670, forward strand.
ATAAGAATAGACATTCTTCGAATTCTAAATGAATCTGGTTTAAAGAATATTTCAAATCCAGATTTTGTGAACTTATGTAATTTGGCCAAACAAACAAGCGATTATCGAAATGATTATAGAGTAGTAAGACAAAGAATACAGAACTTAGCAGGAAATCAACAACCACAAGAACAAGAACATGAACAAGTAGAAGGTGGTCTAGCTTTACAACGTTCTCAACAGCAAGCAGCTCAATTACAACAACAGCAAGAGCAACAACAGCAAGAGCAACAGCAACAAGAACAACAACAAGAAGGAGAACAGCAACAACCACAGCAACAAGGACATAATCAAATAAACGTTGCTCAGATTCCTGACGAAGTAAGAAACGGACCTCGTAATCAACTGTTTCTATATTATCTTAATAATCTTGCTTCATATGATTTGCAGCAAAGAGTCTCTCGATTTATTAGAAAATGCCAAGAATTTATTCAACACCCTAAAATTGATAACCCTGAAGTATTTTGTGACTTTTTAACAGTTTTCGAAACAGCTGAATCATTCATTAATACTTTTAGTGCTGCTAAGATTGATAGTTTCTATGAAAAGATTATTGAATTAGAACAATACAGGTCTGGATTTATTGATGCTTGTTTCAATTTGAAGAGAATTATTAAAAATACACAAAATAATCAAGAAATTCAAGATAATTGTAGTTTTATAGATAATCAATATGACAAACTTAAACAAGGACAAGAATTCTTTCAAAATAATACTAAAGATATTGTTGACTACATAGAGAGATTTAGAACAAATACAGGGTTTAATTTAGAAAAACAAGAAGTGATGGGACATTGTAGGAGTATGGATGAATTGAAAACATATTGTGAGTGTGTGATTTTGGTAAACGAAGCTTATAAATATACACGTCAGAATATAAGCTTTAAAACTTTTATGGAAGTAGGATTTGTTCAATGTAATGGGGACTTACTTTCATTTAAATCAGCATGTGAAGGATTGTTACCTCAAGAAAATTTACAAGCTTATAATGAATGTCAAAATTTATACAAAGAAGTTAATAAAGTCTTAAATTTTGATGATGAAACATATAATTTTGATTGGTGGTATAATGCAACAATAATACAAAGAGGAAATACATTTAAGAGTTTTGTTGATTTGAGAGATTACTTTAAAGGAGAACTAGCCATGGCTGTTATTAATAGATATGAACATAGTCCATTAACTTTTAAAGATAAAATAGATAGAAGCAATAATGTCCCTATTCAAAGAATGCTAGCCCAAGTTGAAGAAACTAAGAATGGTTATGAAGCTATTTCTGCTAATTTACTACAGTCTAAACTAATTGAGAAAGCTTTAAGAGATTATAATCAGTTTTTAAATGAAAATGAACAAATAAATATTGAAACAGCAATTATTTCCGCCAAATCACAAACTGAACAAGGCGTTGTTGATTATATTAATAATTTGACTAAAAGTTTGTTTAATAAGCAAAATTATAAAGATAAATTAGCTCAAGCTGTGAACTATTACAATAGTCATTTCAGTGACAATCCAATCACAAAATGGGATTTAGATAATATAAATAATGATTTTGTAGCTTACAATATGTTAACGAAACTTACAGATGAATATTCATGGTATGTTATTGCTCATCCTAATGAAGAAAAGAGTTTAATAAAATATTACTTAAGTCATGATAGCAGTGTTGACAAAGCACTAAAAGCGTTAATTAGAGAAAGGGGCAAAGTTGTTACTAAAATTAAGCAGTGGTATGGAAATGAATATTATTACAATTTAAAGAGAAATTTAGGTTATTTGAATGCTAATATAAGTTTTGAAAACTTTAAGCAACTCGCTTTAAATTATGATTCATTATCATCAAATGATAAGGCTATTGATTTTAGGTTATACGGAATTGGAAATGGTGAATTATCACAAATTAAAGAATACTATGATTTGAGAGATATTATGAGCACTTACAATAATAAAACAAATTTGAATAAAGTAAACCATCATATTTCTGAAGAAGAATTCAATACTCAATTCAATAAAGATAAAGGAAAACTAAGAAAAGAATTAGAAGAAAAGCAAGAACTATCAAATTGGTTAGACAAAAATTCAGCTAAATGGATTAATATTAACGATACTTTCTTAAAACAGAACAATTTAGAAATACATATTCCATCTGATTTTACTAAATACCCTAAAAATGACGTCATTCAAAAGCTATTTATTCCAATATTACTAAACTATTATTACTTATCATTTGAACGACAATATAAAGCAACAAAAGAATTTACAGACAATTATGATAACAATCCTGAAGAATCATTTAGAATCTTAGAAAATGCTATTGAATCTACTGGAAAAAAAGAAAGTGAATTTCGTACAGAACTACAAAATGCTTGGAATGAAGTAGCGGGATATTTAGGAGCTCGTTCAACTGATCGTTTTGATTACAATAAATATAGAGGGGATTACAAAACTCCTAAAGAAGCAGCAACAAAAATGAGGTTAGAAGGTTTAGAAAGAGAATATATTAAGTTATTTGGTTATAATTATAAAATTCCATCAAAAGACCCTTATAATAATTTTCAGAAAGACGATGATAAAATTGAATATTTGAAACAAAAGATTGATGATTATAATGATAAGAACGATATTATTCAAAGTTCTGAATTTCAAGCAGAATTTGGGAAATATATTTATAATTATCAAAATAGAAATGATACTGCTGAAAAACTATTAATCAAAAATGACCTTGATGTTGATAAAACTGCAGATTATATTAAATTAGAAAATTTAAAGAAAGAGTTTTTCGACTTATTCCATATATCTTATGATGAATGTGAAGAAGAGATTAAACAAAAGAAAAAATCTAGGTCAGAGTTTAAATATATTAGTAAAAATGGAGGGAATTCGTCAAAAGAAAAAGCTACAACCAAAAACAATAATCAAACAAGAACTGATAAAGTTAGAATTCAAGAAATTCAAGATATTTTAGGATATTATAATGATTATATCACTGATTATGATTTACAAGCTGTAATAAATGATTATTGCTATACAATTGGAACAAATAATTTTCCTTATTTAGAGTATATTATTAAATATTGGAATGATGGTTCAAGAATGTGGAATGACCTTACTTTTAAGATTTTACAAGTAAAAATATTACAAAAGAATAATAAATTTGATTTTAGTAAATATACTGCAACACCTGGAGATTTAGAAAAGTTATCACAAATTTTAGATGATTTAACATTAAAAGATGGATGGTGGGAAAGTGTTGATGCTTATAATTTATATTCTAATTATCAAAGTGAAGTTGGAACATCTAAAAGCTTAATGGACATTAAAATAGAATGTGAAGGAGATACAGGAAAAGGATACAATAAAATGATGACTGATTACTATAACCATGCATTGTTTAATAGATATGGTATTCCGCTTGAAAATATTACAAATTATACTGATGAAAAAAGGAGAGAATTAGAAACGAAATTCAATTC
>CATEWF010000079.1 GCA_949527715.1 uncultured Mycoplasmatota bacterium
TTGAATTAAAACAAAAGGTAATTTTCCACAAACAGGTTGAGAACCAGCTGATTAATTTAATAAATTAATATTGATGTTGTAGCATTTGAAAAACGTTGGTACAAACAACTTTGGTGTTGTTAGGTGTACTGTTTCTAAAAACACACATCTACGGACTTGTTAAATTGATTACAAGGTAAAGCGCCATATACAACCCAGCAAGGAGGATTCCCAACTTCAAGATGAGTTGTCAAGCAATAAATTTCAACAAGATATAAAAAATTAGCACTTTATTATGTAGATTGCTAATTTATTGCTATAATAAATAATATAATTTATTATGGCTAGTAATAAAAGAGATTATTATGAAGTATTAGGGATTTCTAAAAATGCTTCTCAAGATGAAATTAAGCGTGCTTTTAGAAAGTTAGCGATGAAATATCATCCTGATCGTAATAAAGCCCCTGATGCTGAACAAAAATTTAAAGAAATTAATGAAGCATATGAAGTCTTAAGTGATGAAAAGAAAAGACAAACATATGATCAATTTGGTTTTGAAGGATTAAATAACCAAGGATTTAGTGGCGCAAACCCATTTGATATATTTAACGAGTTTTTTGGTGGTGGAAAAAACGGAGGTGGAGTTCACTTCAGTTTTGGTGGAGACGGTGAAAGTCCATTTGATGGAATATTCGATAATTTTTTTGGTGGTTCTGGAAGATCTAGAAGGAGTTCTAAGGCACATGCTCAAGAAGAACAATTATATGATTTAAATATTAGAGCTAGATTTGGTATTACTTTCCTTGAATCTGTCTTAGGAGTTCATAAAAAAATTAAGTTAAAAATTAAAAAAACTTGTCCTGAATGTAATGGAACTGGAGCATCAAATGAACCTGGTTCATTAGAAGTGTGTGATATGTGTAAGGGTTCTGGAGTTGTTGTAAAACAACAAAGAACTATGTTTGGTGTAATGCAATCACAAGGTGTTTGTCCTAAATGTCATGGTGCTGGTAAAATAATTCACAAACCTTGTAAAACGTGTGGTGGAGCAAAATATCTTGAAACTGAAATCCAAATTGAATTTGATATAGCACCAGGTATTAAAAATGGTGAAACATTAGTGTTTGAAGGTAAGGGTAATTCTATTAAAAATAAAACTGGTAACCTTTATGTTACCATCTTTGTAGAAGAAAGCAGAATTTTTGAACGTCAAAAAAATGATATTTATACTGAAGTATTAGTTGATCCTTTAAAAGCGATTACAGGTGGAAATATTAAAGTTCCTACTCCATATGGAATTAAAGAAATTGAGATAAAACCTCATACAGCTAATGGAGATCAAGTAATTATTTCAGGTCATGGAATTAAATCTAGTAAAAAAGGATTATTCGGTCATTCTTCAGGAGATTTAGTTGCAACAATTGTTTATGCAAAACCAAACAAATATTCCCAAGAACAACTAAAGAAAATAAAAGAATTATCGGATATAGATAATCCACAAGTAGAAAAATTTTATAAAGATATTAAAAAGGAGTTAGAACATGAGTAAGATTAAAGACAAAAAAGAACAAAAAGTAGAGCAACCAAAAAAACAAAAAGATCCAAAAGATCTTAAAATTGATGAACTAGAACAATCTCTAAGTTCTTTAACAAAAGAAAATGATGAATTAAAACACAAGATAACTTCATATGAAAGACAAATTCAAGAAATTAATGAAGAATATGTTAAAAAAGTTACTGAAAAAGCAAAACAAGCTTCAGAGTTAATTGATCAAAAAACTAATGAAATTAAACAAAAACTAATACAAGAATTCAACAACAAATCTAAATTTGCTATTGAAAAAGTAGCTATAGAGATTATTAACATAGTTAATCAATTTGAGTTAGCTCTTTCACATACTCCTAGTGATCCTAAAATATTAAATTATCAAAAAGGTTTTAACATGTTTTTAACGATGTTAAAAAGTCTTTTATCGGATATTAATGTAGTTGAAATAAACGTTAAAATTGGTGGAGAATTTGATCCAAACCAAATGGAATGCTTTGAAACTCAACACTCTAATGAAATCAATGATAATCACGTAATAAAAATAGTAAAAAAAGGTTATAAATTGCATGAAAGAGTAATCGTTCCAACACTTGTAGTAGTTTGTAAAAAAACAAACTAGTTTTATTCATTAACTTATTAGTAATATAATATTAATATATGATAAAAATTGGAATAATTGTAGCTAATGGTACTGAAGATATTGAACTTGTTGTACCTACTGACATTTGAAATCGTGCTGGAATAATTACAAAATTAATTTCTATACACAAAAAGAAAAATGTAGTACTTTCTAATGGCGTTAAAGTATCTTGTCAAGAAGTGTTAAGTGCTGAAAACTTAAGTAAATATAATGCAATATATTTACCTGGTGGTTCAAAAGGAGTTGAACAATTAAATTCAACTTATACCCCAAAACTTATTAAGTTTTTAAGAGCAAATGCTAATAACCCTAAAATTAAATTTTTAGCAATGTGTGCTGCTCCTAAAATTTATGGAGAACTAGGAATGCTAAAAGGTGTTAAAGCAACTTGTTATCCTGGTTGCGAATCTTCTTTTAAATCTTCATATGTAAAGCAACCTGTTGTTGCTTCTAAGCAATTTATTACTGCTAATGGTCCTGGAAGCGCTTTTGAATTTGCTTTTAAAGTAGTAAATGATCTAATTAGCCCTGCTATGGCTAAAAAAGTAGCAAAAGATATGTTATACAAATAAGGAGAATAAATATGAATTTTACAGTTAGATGAAAAGATTGTACTAAGAGTGATGCTATTTTAGCTCATATTCAAGAAAAGATGGATGGTTTCGAAGTATTTCACTTTGTTTTACCAGAAGCAAAAGCAGAAATAGTTTATTATTCTAAACAAAACAAATTTACAGCTAGAATGAATGTTTCAGTAAAAACTAAAGGTGTAATTAGGGCAGAAGCTAATGAATATGATGTAATTACAGCAATTAATTCATGTGCTGAGAAAATTACAGATCAATTAAGAAGAGTAAAAACTCAATTTAAAGATAGATAGAAACCAAATGCACATTAAAGTGCATTTTTTTTGTGGTATTTTTCATAATTTTGTTCAAAAAAAAAAAAAAAAAACGAGTATAAATATCATATAGGAGAATTAAAAAATGAAAAATAAATTATTAAAAACTTTAACTTGTTTTGCAGGAATATCTGCAATCGGATCAACAGTTGTTGTTGCTTCTACAAGCTGTGGTTGCAGTAATAGTACATCGAATGTATTACCTGATGAAGTTTATAATATAGATGATAGAAATTGATTATTAGGTTTTACTGATGAATTTTTAGCTAATCCAGATGCTTATAATCAATATGACACTTTAGAAATCCCGGCAAGAGTTGAAATTATTTGACCTGATGCTTTTAATTCAAGTGAAAGAGAAGTTGTTCCATCATATATCAAAAATTTAACTTTTGCTAAAAAATCAAATTGTTCTTCAGTTGCTAGTAATGCTTTTTTTCACTGCCCGTACTTAACTTCTATTGATTTTTCTAATGCAACAAAATTAGAAATTTTATGTAATTCGTGTTTTGCTGAATGTTCATTGTTAACTTCTGTAACGTTCCCAAGTAGTTTAACTCAAATTGATCCTTGAGTTTTTAGTAAATGTTCTGCATTAAATGATATTAAGTGAGAGTCTTGAACTGGTTCATTTGATTCATTAAGGGAGAGTGCATTCGAAGGCGTTTGTCCAACTGGTGGAACTGTGACTGTAAAAAATCCTGTTTATGGTCATGATAGTGATGAATTGCTTCAATATTTACTTAATAATGGTGGATTACCACAATCTTGAGCTAAATCTATCCCTTTACCAGAGGATGTTTATAACATTGAAAATAATGTATTACAAGGTTTTACTTCTGAATTCTTAGATAATCCAAGTGCTTATAGTGATTATAACACTATGCTAATTCCAGCAAGTGTTGCAAGTATTGATGACAATGCTTTCTTT
>CATEWF010000080.1 GCA_949527715.1 uncultured Mycoplasmatota bacterium
TTCTCTACTTTAAGATATTTAATTATATTGGCACAAGTATCTGGTGTATTAAAGCGATACCAATGTCCTATCTTATAATAATTTAGAACAAGTTCTTTGCCTAATTCAATATCAGTTTCTTTCATTATATCTTTAATTTTATTTATACAAATATACAAAAATAACAGTATATAACCAAATATATACTGTTATTAAATGTTAAAAAATATTATTTATAAACCTAATTGTTTTTTACGTATATTAATTAACAATTCATTAACAAATTTTTCATCAATTTTATCTGGAATTGTAGATTCTATAATTGCTTTATCCATTTCTTCTTTTTTCCCTTCAAGCATTTGAATGATTTCATCATATTCATACTTGTGATTCTTTACATCAAGAAGAAATTCTCTGTCAATGTCACGTCTATCTGCTTTAAATCCCTCACCTTTGGCAATTTCAATACACATTTGCAAAAGACGGAAAGAATGCATCATATTTTTTGCATCATAGTTCTTATTGAGATTACTCTTATAACGCACAGGATTACGTTTCTCTTCCCATTCTTTATATTCCTTATATTCTCGGCAATGCTGACTATAACCGTCTTTATTATAATTGATATAACAGATTGGTTTCTCACCCTTAGAAACAGACGATAATCTCAATTCATTAGAAAGTCTATCTTCACCTACCATTCCTTTATAACCAATAGGTTTCTGTTGTTTAAACCATTTTTCAAAGGTATCATCAAGCCATTTAAGTATTGGGTGACTTTTATCACGAGTATCGCTAAAAGATACTTTATAAAAAGTAGATATAAAACGTGCCATATTGCCTAATTGTACATATTTTATTCTACAATTTATTTTCTCTTTTTTCTCTTCAGTAAGAGTAGTATCATTTTTTAGTTGATGGATGAGTTCTATAGTTTCATCCTCTTCTGTCTCGTAAAAAGCATTTTTCAAATCCTCAAATGTAACATTTTCATTCAAAAAATGATTACCCCAGTCATAATACACTCCCATAGTCATATCCATATTGGGAATATTAACAAGTCCACAATATTTCTGATATAGACCTCTATGTTCAAGCCAATTTTCTATCTTGGTGGAACCTTGTCTAAAAAAAGTATATGCAAAATCAAGCGGTTCTTTACGTTCAACTACAGGATTTACAATTTTCTTATTAAGACCACGTGCTTTCCGTATTTGAGAAATAGCATAACCACCAAATGAATCAAAACATTTTTTCGTAATGAATTTATTACGATGCTTTTTCAATTCAGTCATTATAGGATGTTCATAGATAATGCAGTCATCAGGAATAAATAAACTTTCCAACACAGTAGGATTTGAAGACAATAGTAAATTCATAAATTTATTCATTTCAAACCATACATCGTCATGAGTTTCACTCTCAACCTGATCTTGATAATCCTTGCCTAATCCAAGAAGCTGTTCAGCAGGAGCCAGGAACACACCACCAGTATCAATATCAGATTCGGCAGTATTTAGTCCATAACTATGCGAACCTCTCATATATTCATATAGTAGTAAACCTTTTTCTCTAATACTTTCAAATGTTTCTTTTTTCATCATAGTTTTATATTTATTACAAAAATACAAAAAAAGATTTATAATACAAAATTATAAATCTTAAAAATTATTAATAAAGAAATTTTTTTCTTAAAATATCTTTTGTTTGATGATTAAGTAATTCTTTTAGTTCATAATTTTCTCTCATACGAGGTAACATTTCATCAAAAATAGTTAAAAATTCTTCATTTTTATTAGAATCTAAACATTTTATCATATTACTTATTTTTTCAATGTTAATAGTAGTACTATTTTCTATTATAAACTTCTTAATATTTAAATAATCACTCATTGCATTAATCTTCTCTTAATATTATTAAAAGTTCTGACAAACATATATGGCAATACATTATAATCATTAAATCCATATAAACCACACGAAAAAAATTCATGGCATTCCATTACAATTGTTTTACCATAATCATCTATTGCTACATCCAATGTCCATGCTTGTGGAGCATTACCAGTATCATACCTGTATTTATCCAACATCTCATAAATTGTGTTGGTATCAGGAAATACATCAAATTCACCAGAATAATACTGAATACCAACTAATTTATCATTATAAACAAAGCATCTATATTCAGATACAATATCAATATATTCACTAATTTGATATTCCCCATTAGGAATAGTATTAATATATTGTATTTCATCTGCGTTATAACTACTGTTTATATCAGATTTAATACACTTATTAGATTTCAAATAGAAATAATCAGTATCAGAATATTCATGATAAAGTTTCTCTCTAATACCACTATTATTTTCTATCGAATAATTCCCGATTTTTCTTCCTGCAAATTCAAATAATTCTTCTGGTACATTTAATGGTTTAATTTCTTTACTCCCTTTCTCCTTAATAAATTTATCTACAAAAGCATAAACAAACTCTACAGTACCAATCGGTATATATTCATTTATTTCATCTGAATCAATAAATAAACAACCTTCTTTAATATCCTCAAGACTACAATACTCAGCAATCATTTGATTACCACGCCAGTTTTGATAATCAATAGCATGTTCCATTTCGAAGACAAAATCATGTCTTACTTTACCTTCAATAGTTTGTAACAAAAATTTAAACATATAAAATATAATTAATTTAAATCAGGAAAATTTTTCTTTAAAACTTCAATAATATGGAATTGTTTTAAACGTTTCATCGCAATACCCTTTGTCAATCCATTCCAATCGAATTTATTAAAAAAATTTATTAATTCATCATGTTTCTCTCTATCAATTATTTGAATTTTATACTCACAAGCATATAATTTATCTGTTGGTGAAAGAATTTTACCTGCTGTACCATCTCCCCCATCCGCACATACGTATATCATAGTCATTCCATTCATTATAACCTTTACTATCATTACGTTTAATTTTAATAGACTTAAGTTTATTTTTAGGACTTGAATTTAAAATTCCATTTGTAGGTCGTTTGTAAATATTAAAACAACAATGTAATTTTCTATCAGTATAAGTTTGTAAACCTAAATCTTCACTATATATTAGATCAAATTCAAAAAGAGATTGTGTTGTATTTAATTGGCTTATTGGAAGAATAAAGGCAATATAATCACATATTTGTACTGCTTTTTTATAAAATTTTTGTGCAAGATTCATCTTAGAACCGTATGGTGGATTACCTATAATAAGTCTTTTCGTTCTGTAAGGTATTTCCATTTTTAAAAAATCATTTTTTAAAATATTATCACCTTTACATTCAGGTTCAATATCAATACCAAAATCAGGCTTAATAAAATAATGAAAAAATGCTCCATTCCCGCAACTAGGTTCAAATATATCACTTATATTATTAATCCCAATTATTTCAACTACTTTATCCCAACAATAATTTGCTATATTTACAGGAGTATAATATTTATCATTATTAATTTTCATTTATTAAACTTATTTTTTAAACGTTCAATATCTTCTTGAGTGATTTCTTTATTATCTTTTTTTATGTCTTTTTTAATAAATTTCGAAGCAAGTTTACTTATTCTTTCTTGTTCACAAAAAGGACATTTCATTCCTGAATAATTAAATCTGTGTATATTACACATTTTTTTAAATGTTGTCATTTTTTTAATTTTTCTTTGTTCTATAACTTAATTTATTCAATAATACAAAGATACATTTAAATTTTTTATTTAACAAAAAAAATTTGTTAAATAATTTGAAATTAATTAC
>CATEWF010000081.1 GCA_949527715.1 uncultured Mycoplasmatota bacterium
AAGAACAATTAAAAAGAACTTCTGTAAGAAACTATTTAGACAAGAAAATTGAAAAATCTAAGATTAATAAAATCAAACAAGTTATTAATTCTGCCCCAACCGCAAAGAATTTTCAATGCTTTAGTGCAATTTTTATAACCAATCAAAAAACTAAGAAAAAGTTATCTGAAATCAATTGAAATCAAAAACACATAACTCAAGCCCCGCTAGTTATTTTGTTTTGTGCAGACAACAATAGACTTGATATGTCTATTCCGGATAAAAAAGATCATAGTTTTGAAGAATACGTTTGATCTACTATTGATGCCACTATTGCTGCAACTATGGCAATGGATTGTGTTAATGAATTAGGTTTAGGTTGTTGTTTTTTAGGCGGAATCAGATTTCAAGCTGATAAGATTAAACAAAGTTTAAATTTATCTGGTTCTATTACTCCGGTTCTTGGTTTGTGTGTGGGTTATCCAGCAAAAATTAACCCTATTCGTCCAAAAATAAACAAAGTTTATGATGAAAAATATTCATTATCTAAAGTTAAGGCAGAAATGAAGGAATACGACAAAGTAATGAATAAGTATTATTTAAATACATTTAAAAAAGATACCACATTTAAGAAAATAAATGCGGCATCTATTGATAAGTTTGATTCTAAAAAGAATAAAGAAATTTTAAAAGATCAATTTAAATTAAAAACTATTTAATTGATAAAATTTTTGCTTTAGCAGTAACGTTTCCGAACTTACTAATTTTAATCTTTTTATTTCCTAAAGATTCTTGTAATACGATTACTGGTGTAATAGTATCAAGTTTGTTCTTCTTAATTAAATCAAGGTTAGCTTCAACAACTAATTGTCCTAATTTAACTTCATCACCAACTTTAACTAAATGTTTGAAAACATTTTTGTTAGTTAATTTAACAGTGTCAATACCAATATGTACTAAGATTTCAACACCATTCTTAGACTTAATTGCATAGGCATGGTTATTAACTAATACAACTTTACCAGCAATTGGAGCAACAAATTTACCATCTGTTGGGATTATTGCAAAACCTTTACCCATTATGTCTTGACTAAATGTTTGGTCTTTTACACTCTTAGTTGAAACAACTTCACCATTAGCAGGAGCGCAAATATTTAAAGGTTTTCTTGCTTTTCTTGCTTTAGCAGTTACTACTTTTGTAGTTTTAGCAGCAGGTGTAGGTAATTGAGTAACTACCGGAGCTTTTCCTGTGAATATATCTTTCATTTCATTCTTAATACGATCAGCAGTTGTACCAAATACAGCATAAACCGATTGTTTAGAAGGATACATAACACCCTTAGCACCTAAGTTCATTAATTCTTGTTTATTAACTTTCTTAGGATCAACAACTTGTACACGTAATTTTGTAATACATGCATCAACATTTTTAATGTTTTCTTTACCACCATATGCTTTAATTACAGCATTTGATAATTGGTTAATTTCAGAACTTGGTTGTCCGTTTTGAGCAGCGATGTAATCACTCTTAGTGAATAATTTATCTTGTCCACCACGACCAGGAGTCTTGATGTCAAATAAGATAATTGCATAGTAGAATACAAAGTAGTAAATTACTGCGTATACAGCTGAATAGATTAATATTCATCAGCAGTTAGCACCAGAATTCTTAGCATCTTGGATTAAACCATAAATTGTGTAATCTAAGAAACCAGAAGAGAATGAGAATGAAGCATGACATCCCATACCTGTAGGCATATACAATGACATACATGTTGGAATCATATAAGCAACAGCGGCCATTAATGCATGGAATCCTCAATATAATCAAGGAGCTAAGAATAAGAATGTAAATTCAATTGGTTCTGTAATACCAGTTAAGAAACAAACGAATGCAGCAGAAACAACAATTGAAGCAGCAACTTTTCTATTTTCTCCTTTTGGAGCGGCCATTAACATAGCGACTGCAGCAGATGGTAATGCAAATAATGTAAAGATATAAGCACCTGAAGTATATTGACCAGGATTGCATGTAATTCATCCATTATCAATTGGTTCTCAAGATGCAGCATCAACTGACATATCACTTACAATTCATCTAGTTCCTTGGAAAATACAATCAATGTTTAAAGTGTAATTATTAATGATTTCTCCAGTAGCAACTGATTGGATGTTGTGAGCGGTACCAGTTAATTCTTGTAAGAAAATATAAATACTAATATCTCCATCAATAATTTGATCTTCAGTTAAACCTAATAAAGCTGTTCAAGTTGTGTGAGCAGAATCATTTAATACTCAATAAGCATCACCATTAATTGAAATAATAGCAGCATTAGCAGTATTAAATGTACCACCAACATTCGAGAATCAAAGCGCGGTATCAATAACATGGTGTAATCCAAATGGTACTAATTGCACGGTTAAAGAAACCAAATACTAATGAGTTTAGTCCCATTGGAGTAGAAGATAAAGCGCTACCCATTTCATAGAAACCTAAACCAATTCATGGTCAAACTAAAGAGAATAGGAAACTTAATACTATCATTACTAAGAAAGTAATAATAGGAATAAATCTTACTCCTGAGAAGAAACCTAAAATTGTAGGTAATTGAATATTTTTGAATTTGTTATATAAGAAAGCTGTACATCATCCAACAACAATACCACCAAATACACCAGTTGATAAAGATTGGATTCCAACATTAGAGCAGAATACAGCATCATATTGTGTTTGTGAAAAGTTTCTTCAGAATAAGAAACTATAACTTATTACATCTCCTGAAGCTGGATCTTTGTGTGTAATGATCATTGCACTTTGTAAAGCACAAAATACAATTCATCCAACAAATGAAGATAGACCAGCTACACCGGCATCTCCTGTAAATGTAATTGCTATAGCAATACAGAATAATACTGGTAAGCATTGGAAAATAACATTACCACCAGCAGAAATAACGTCACCAAAGATTTTTTGTAAAGTATTGATGTGATCACCTGTTCCTGCAGTTGCAGTAATAGCTGAACCAATACCTAAAAATAATCCTGCGATTGGTAACATTGCAATTGGTAACATTAAACCACGAGACAACTTAGCAATAAATTCTTTTATAGATCCAGAATTTTCGCTTTTTTGGTGTTGTTTACGTTTAAAAATTTGCGCAAATTTCATATGTTTTCTAAAGTTTAATATGTTAATTATATAGTTTAAATAAAAAAAGTAAATGTTTTTTATATTAAATATTAATCGAAACTTCAAAAATATAAAAATCTATAGTTATGCTTAAAATTTATTTTTTTAGTTTGGTAATAAATTATTATTTATCTAGTAAACGTTCAATCAGTAGGGAATCCTTTGCCTTCTAATCATGATTTTAAATTATTTAAATCAACGCCTGCGGTTGAACATTTGAATGTTCCGCCAGTTGACATACTTGTAAATACTTCTTCACCTAAAGTTATTGCTGTTGAGTAATTAGTAGGTAGGTTTCAATGCATAGAAGTTAATGATGAGCAACCTAAGAAAGCACAAGCACCGATTTCTCTTAAACTATTTGGCAAAATTACTGAAGTTAGTCGTGATCCGAATAGAAAGGCGTTTTGTTGAATTGAAGAGCATTGAGAACCGTCGGCAAAAGTTAAGTTTTTAATAAACTCTGGAATAGTTGTTACTGAATTACCATGAAAAGCATCCTTGGCAATACTTGTAACATTGCCCATTATTTGCATAGTATTATATGAATTATATGCAGAATGGTTATCAATAAATTCGTCTGTAAATCCTGTTAGTATTGTTCTTGA
>CATEWF010000082.1 GCA_949527715.1 uncultured Mycoplasmatota bacterium
TTGTTGCAGCATTAGGATTAGGAGTTATTTCATAAAATTGTTGTTGAATTATATAAGCGAATGGATTTGTTATTGGGTCCCAATTAACTTCATCAATAGGGTCTACATAATCTTTATGTAAATATAATTCTATATGTTTACTATTCGTATCGATATTGCTTGCCGACCATTCAAAGCCAATCATTTCAATGGTATCATTAACTGGAATGATATCAATATATCCCTTATTGTCTTTAGTTTTTTTAACACCTTGCGATTTAAATGATAAACGTGTCCCACAAATAGAGTCTTTAAAATAAACATCCAAATATATTTTTTCAATTAAATCTGTTCGAATTGAACCAGGATTGTTTATTGAAAAATACAAAATTATAGTTCCATAATAACCTGGATGAAGTGAATTAGATAAACCATCAGTATAGCTGTTTTCATAAGCAAACTCCATTCCTAAATCATCCCCTTTTTTAATTGAACCATCATTCATTTCAATACTTATTTCTGATTTATTGTTTTTTAATAAGGAATTCATTAAACCTGCTCCTTCATTGGTTATTAATCTTTCATGCATATCAGATTGTTTAATCAAAACCCAACATCCATAACAACCATATTTATTATGATTTTCCCCTCCTGTTGGCCTAAGATTCCATTTGTTAATAACTTTCGCATTTAATTTTCCTTGACAATTTTTACCTACCCATTTATTTTTATCCCAAGTTAAAACCCATTCATTACCAAAACAATATTCTTTAAATTTAAATTCCAAACCTTTTGGAATCATATAATTAGATGGTATTTTGAATATCATTTTATAGTATTCAATTTCTCCAACAACATCTTCTGTAATTATGTCTGGTTTATAGAAATAGTGAACGTCTGATTTATGTAGTTTCAATGCATTATCTGCTTCAATTATATTACATTTGATAGTTCTATTTCCAGCGTCTAAATAATTTCGTCTCAAAAGATACATTATACTCAATTCACCATTCATATATAATTCATAAGGATTAATATTTAGGCGACTGTCAAAAGCTATAAAAATGTCAGTATCTGGTTCTTCACTAACTCCAGGAACTATTGAAAGAGTTTCAATTTCTTCTTCGTTTGAAAGGGTTTCAATTTCTTCATTAGAATAACTTATTGAACAACATTTTTCTTGTTCATCATATGTTATAATTGGGCAATGATATATACGGTTATTCATAGTAATTGTGAATTCTTTTATATATTTACCTTCATCATCAAATATGACATCTTTTCTGAGGACGATTCTGAAAAGGTTTAATTTACCTATACCTGTAAATTTACTTTTAATTTCATCTGGTACATTGATTTTTAACTGATTATAAGTGTGTTCAACTGTGTTTATAGTTTTTGTCAAAGGCACTTCACTAACTTGGTCATTCTTTACATAATAATCAGGAAACCCTTCTTTAGATACAAGATTACATTCAGTATTAGATGAATGTAATGCTAATAATGTTTTTACATAACATAAAATATTCTCATTAATATATTGATATATATCACTATCAGGTGAAAAAGTTATTCCATCTACATTAGCCACTTCTCCTTCTAAAAGAGTCGCATCACTATCACTATCCCCCCCAGCAAAATTAGCTAATATTTCAATAATATCATCATTACCACGTCTTAAAAAGTATATAGCAACTAAACCAATAATTGTTATACAATGAATAATAGTTGTTGAATCGTTTTTAATAGATTTTTTAATCATCTCCCATAATTCAGCACTACTATCTTTGATTGATGTTATTAATTTTTCCCAACTACTATACCAATGAGTTTGAACTTCAGCATTTGTTGGTGAAGGTGATTGAGTAGGCGATGGCGTAGGTGTTGGAGATAAAGTTGGATTTATAATTTTAGTATCAATAGGTTGGTCTACCTTAGATAGGTCTACTGATTCATCCCCTTTAAAACGTTTAAATACATGATAAATTCCTTTTCCTGTTTCATTAACTGCATATAAGCAAAAACCAATACTTTTAGAAAATAAATAATAAGCAACATTAAACACAGCTCCTATAAAACCAATACCATATGATGGAATAGAAGCAATTGCTTGAAGAGAATATGTGATTGCATAATATATTCCTTTAAGTATTTTTTTCCCATATTCCATCGTTGTAATAGTAACTTTTAATTCTTCGTCTAAATTAATCACAAATTTTGCCTTATTTTCTTTAGCTTTTTCAATATTTTCTTTGTTAACTACATAATATGTAGCATCTTTGTTCTTTAAATTTACTATACCATCAATTACACGTTCATCACCAGTAGCAACATCATCGCCTGCTTTTTCAAAAATTCGGATTTTCGCTTTAACGATTTGTATTTTATCATCAACAAGAACCATTATTATACAATAATCATCATTCAATTCTTTTACTGTTTGACTTAATTCTGAATTTTGTAAGTCATTAATTTCTGTATTAAATGAATTCAATATTGTATACAAATTGTTAGTATTTGTATTCAAATTTGTGAATAAATTTTCATAGGTTTTAACATTTTTTATTTCTTTTAATCCAGCGTCAACTGTTCCTTGAAATTGTTTTAGGATTCCATTTGGATAGATTTCTTTTGTTGCGAAATTTGCTAAATCCAACTCAGGCTTATTGTTTGATATCATATCGTATGCATTCTTGTTATTCTTTGAAAGTTCTTTAATCAATGTATTTAAAGTAGTTATAGGCATATTACCTTTAATAAATGTTCCATCATCTTTTTTCTCAATAGTATCTAAATTATTAAATGTAATTGTTTGGTTTGCAAATTTATTTGGGTCAATTCCAGTTTCTTTATGTGTTTCAAGGCTTTCAATCCATAATTTTATTGATTCATTGCTATCATTTAGTTTTGTAATTAAATCAGATAAAGTTTGAACATGATGTTCACTAATTTTCCATTTTCTAACTTGGGCTTTATCAACAGATAATTGTTCTTCTTTTCCATCATCTTTTTTTTCATCTTCCATATAATCATCAATAACTTTTAAATCAAATTCAGGAGTTATTACAAGAATATCTTGTAGATGCTCAGTTAATTTAAATAGTACGTTCATTAGGTTTTTATATTTGTTTACATTATATTTTTTTGATACGTAATAGTTATCTTTTGAAATAATTTCCCCTTTATCATCAACTTTTACAATTTCTTGTTTATCAATTGACCAAAATTTTTCTCCTTCAGTAATTAATTCGGTTTCCAAAAAATCACTTAAATCAAAGCCAGAATCTTCAATAGTGTTATATATACTATTAAATATTGCTTGAAGATTTGTTGTATTATTTGATAATGCATTGAGTAATTCGGAAAATGTTGTAGTACTAACTAATGACGTATCAGTTATCTTAGAACCTTGAATTTCAGCATCATATCCAGTAAATAAATTAACACTACCATCTTTTTCTAAAATTTTACTCTTATATGCTACCAAAATTTGTGAAATGTTTGTAAAATTAGTAGTTAATCCATTGTATAATTTTCTCAAGGTTACAGCATACATATTTTCTGTTGTACCATCATCTTTAATGACAGGTATAGAACCACCAGGATAAACATTTAAATCTGGAATCCCTTTTAATTTGTCTAAATTATTTGATACTATTAATTCTTGTATTTCAGTTTTGTTATAAATATTATTAAAGTATACCATTTCTCCATCATCACGTGTAATATTTATTTGCTTCTTTTC
>CATEWF010000083.1 GCA_949527715.1 uncultured Mycoplasmatota bacterium
TTATTTTTATAAAAAATTAAAAAATAATGTACAATATATATTGCAATATGCCAAAGACAGTAACGGGCGAGTCCTTAATAATGTTACCGAGGTATGAATAAATATTTATCATATTTCAAAGTTTTTGGTGTCGTGTATTGATTAGACGATATCAAAAACTTTTAATTGCTTATTGCAAATATAGCAAAACAAATTAGAGGTGTAAATTGTGAAAACTGTTATTGCAAAAAAAGAAGCTGATTCACAAACACTTGCTGAAGAATTAAAAACTAGTAAATCATTTCTAGTTTTTGAATATCTTGGTTTAAATGCTAAAGATATTACTTCTTTAAGAAGAAATCTTCACAAAGCTAATGCTAAAATGTACGTTGCAAAAAATAATATCTTTAACCGTGCAATGAAATTAGCTGGTGTTGATAAAATTAGCGACATCGCTGGTCCTAATGCGTTAATAGTATCTAAAGGAGACGAAGTTGCTCCTTTCAAAGAAATTAGTGAAGTAGCTAAAAAGCACGCTTTCATTAAATTCAAAGGTGGAATACTAGACAACCAATTCATTGGTCCAGACTCATTATCACAAATTGCCTCAATTCCAGGAAGAGAAGGATTGTACTCAATGTTATTATCTTGTTTACAAGCTCCAATCCGCAACTTCCTATATGGAATTAAAGCAGTTGGTGAATCAAAACCCCAATAATTACTTAAATATATAAGGAGAACAATTATGGCAAAAGTTACAAAAGAACAAATTATTGAAACATTAAAAGAAATGACTTTACTTGAAATCAGTGATTTAGTTAAAGAAATCGAAACTGCTTTCGGTGTTAGCGCTGCTGCTCCAGTTGCTGCAGCTGCTGGTCCTGCTGCTGGTGCTGAAGCAGCCCCTACATCTGTTACTGTTACATTAACAGATGCTGGTGCAAGCAAAGTTGCAGTTATTAAGTTATTCAGAGAAGTTACAGGCTTAGGATTAATGGAAGCTAAAGGTGCAGTTGAAAAAACTCCTGCAACTATTAAAGAAAACGTTAAACCTGAAGAAGCTGAAGAATTGAAGAAAAAATTCGAAGCTGCTGGTGCTAAAGTTAAAGTTGCTTAATAATCATTCAATAATCTATTAAAATCACACAATAGTGTGATTTTTTTTATTTTTATTAGTTTCTTACCTATAATGTAATAAGAGAAAAATCAATATGAAAATAAATAAGAAAAAATTAATTAATATTTGTTTAGTAGCATTCATTTGTGTAGCAATTATTGCTGTTGGTATTGGTGGTGTTTGCTACTCACTAAACTAATATTCTACTTTATATAGATATAATCCACAACCTGGGGCTTTTGTAATGCATGAACCCTTTTGTGGATTTTTTAGTAGATTCTTGAAATCATCTAATGTTTTTTTATCTTCATTAAAATCTAATAATGATCCTACGATCATTCTTACTTGGTTTCTTAAAAAACCATTACCATTTACTTTTATTAATACATTATTTTGCTTTTTAGAAATTTTAATGTAATTAATAGTTCTAATGGTGTCATTTAGTGTAGAAGTGCTAAATGATAAGAAATTATGTTTGCCAATCAACAGTTTTGCTGCTTTTTTAATTTTCCTGATATTAATTTTTTTATTGTAGTTATAAAAATAGTCATTATGAAATAAATCGAATTCACCTTGGTTAATAACATAGATGTAAGTTTTAGATTTAGCATTAAATCTTGCATTAAACTTATCATTAACTTTTTTAATCGATTTAATTCTTATAGATTTTTGTAATAGGTTATTAAGAGCAATAACAAAGTTATCAAAATCCATTAATTGACGATCATAAGAGAAACTAAATACTTGATTTAATGCATGAACATATGAATCAGTTCTTCCTGATCCATATATTGATATTTTTTTATTAAGCAATTTATTCAATGCCACTTCAATAGTTTGTTGAACGGTAGTGTGTGATGGTTGCTTGGCTCAACCGTGAAAGTAACTACCATCATAACTTACAGTTACTTTGTATGTCATATTAACCAAATATAGTGATTACATCAATTCAACTAAAAGGAGCAAGACAACATTTATATGCAGTCATCATAATCATTAGACCTAATAAGATTGATAATCCACTAAATAAAAATCATTCTTTAGTTTTTATTGAATAACTACGGTAACGTGTTCTTGCATATCTTGGGTTGTAACTACGTGCTTCCATAGCGTTTGCTAAATCATCAGCTTTATGAAAAGCTACTGAGAACATTGGAACTACTAAAGAAACTAAGGCTTTAATTTTATCTCTAAAATTACCATAAGAGAAGTCTACACCACGAGAGGCTTGAGCCTTTAGAATCTTTTGTGACTCAGCTAGTAATGATGGAACAAAACGAATGGCAATAGAAATAGTCATTGATCATTCGTTTACTGGAATCTTTAAATATCTTAAAGGACTTAACACGTCTTCAATTGCAAATGTTAATTGAACGGGAGTAGTTGTAGAAACTAACAATGTAACAATCGTTACCATTAAGAAAATCTTAAGAGTAATATAGAAAGTATTTAGAATAACTTGAGAGGATAAACAGTATCAATTTGAAATGTAATATAGATAATATGTTTTACCGTCAGAGGCTACTACAGATAAATAAGAATATTTTTGTAAATCAACATTCGGACATTTTTTTGGAATCATTGATCAAAGCGTATCGGTATGAATTTGTCCGCCTCAAAGATTTGCAAAAACAAAATGAAAATTGGAATTAACGATTAAACTACCATCTTCAGTTTGAGATGTAACATTATTTATAATGTTGTCACCCATCATTCCATAATTTCCAAAGAAAAATAATAAATTTTTATTGTCAATATCAACGCATGCAGGATCTTTAAAAGCAATTCAATTAATTACAAATAAAATAATAAACATAATGAAAATTGATTTCAAAATACCTTTCATTAACTTTCAAGGTAATCTTGATGAAATTCATAATCCAATAATTACACACAATGAAATTAGTTGACCAAAGAAACCAATTGGTAAGAATATCATAATAATGATAAAAATTACACTAATCAATTTTAAAGAAGGATTAAGATTGTGCATAAACGATTTTTTAGTTATGTAGTTACTAAATGCATTCATTATTTGTTACCTCCTTTCTTTTTCATTAGAGCATAAATTTGATCAGCCAATTCATCGACGTTTCTTGGTTTTAATTCGATTAATTTCTTAAATTTAGGGTCTAATTTAATCAATTGATTAATTACTTTAATTACTTTTGGTTTATCTAAATAATTATCTCTAATTAATTTTTCATTGGTAAATATTTCATATGGTTTACCAGAGGCTAAAATCTTTTTGTTACCAATTACTATTACTTGATCACCGATTGCTAAAACTTGATCCATAACGTGAGTAATAACAAAAATGGTTTTACCAGATTTTTTTAAATTCATGATGATGTTCATCATATCTTTTTCACCGGCTGGGTCTAATCCTGCAGTTGGTTCATCAAAAATTAAAATATCCGGTTCAATAGCAAGAATACCAGCTAATGCAACTCTACGTTTTTGACCACCAGATAAATTGAATGGTGAACGTTGTAAGAAAGAATCATTTAAACCTAAAAGTGTTAAATAATGTTTAGCACGTTTTTTAGCTTCATTTTTTGGAACACCCAAATTAACAGGACCAAACATAATATCTTTTTCAATTGTATCTTTAAATAATTGAT
>CATEWF010000084.1 GCA_949527715.1 uncultured Mycoplasmatota bacterium
AATTTAAAAGATATTTATTTTTTTATCTTATAATTCAAAAAGTTTATTGACCAAACGACCGTTTATTCACTTCATTTTATAAATGTCTGAAAGCAACAAGGTACCTACATTTAAAGACTTTTTCAATTCTTTAACTGAAGAGGAATACACTTTACCGCACCTAGCCTCATTATATGGTATGTACATGAAAGATAGAAGCAAATCGAAAGACTTTCTTAGTTTACCCGAACTTGATCAATATTTTACTAAAAAGATATTATACCACCCTAATGTCATGTTGACTGTAATGGTTAAGAAAGTCAAAAAAATTTAAGCTATATCGATAAAAGCGTCTTCAGGTAAATCATTTTCTATATAAACATAATCAGTTACTTGATCTCTAATTTTATCTCTATTTTTTGTATTAGTTACTTCTCTAATTATTGAGTTATAATAAGTATTACCATTAAACTGTTTCTTTTCAAAGTTTATAGTCATTTTGAATAATGAATCTTTCTTTATCGGATCTATTTTTCTTTTATTATTCTCATTATAAGAAACAACTAATTGCCCATCATAAATGTCTAGAATCTCTTTATGTGATATATATGTTGGGTTATTCTTTTTATCAATTAATTCGATAAAGATTGGTTTCATACATTGCTTTTCATATTTGTTCTTAAATAACTCGTTACCTTCAAAATATAAGAATGCTTTGTCAATATCGGTATGAGTTTGATTAATGCCTTCAACGAATTTACTAATAGATGTAAAGAAATAGTTATCGCACATTTATTTTTAATGGCGCAAAAAAATTAAATTAAAATAAAACTAGCATAATTTTTATTATTCTTGGTTTTCTTCAACAACTGGTTCTTGTTCTTCTACAATTGCATCTTCTTCATCTTTCTTAGCTTTTTGATTTTTATTATATAACTTTCTTAATTTCTCTAATTCTTGAGCTTTACGAATACGATATTCTCTTTGTTGTATTCTTCGTGCAATTTTTCTTTCTTCATCTGAAACATATTTCTTCTTGCGTCCTTTAATAACAGTCTTTTCTTCATTTGTTTCTTCAACTGGTTCTTCAACTTTTTCTTCAGCAACTTGTTTACGAACAACTGGCTTTGTAGTCTTTGTTGTACTCATTTATTAATGGTAATTTTAATTCAAATAAAAAATCATCTTAAAAATAAACCCTCATTCTTTTTTAGGTCTTAGTTTATAACGAGGAATGTTTTGAACTAAACCTTCTCCTTGAATTTGATAAACACCATTATCATAACCAGTTACAGTATATTCTCCAGGTTGAACAATTGTTCTTCGTTTCATTAAAGTATCTTTTTCATTAAAGACATTAACTTTTTGACCTGCATCAAGTTGATAACCCGGTTGACTTTTTACATTATAATTGTTTTGAATTATTCTTCTAATAATAAAAGATTCTAAGTCAGAATCATTTTCAACATCAGTAGGTGAAACTGAAAATCCAGCTAATTCCGATAGAGTTCGATGCGGAGCTCTATTATATTGGTCTACTAATTCATTCATTATTTCAGGAGTTATTACATCTGCTTTAATATTATAAGCCATGTCTCTAATTGTTCTGATGACTCGATCAATAATTCCTAATGAATTATGCATAGGGTCAGTTTTTCTTCTTAGATTTTGTTTGACCATAAAAGATGGATAAATCCCCATATAAATTCTTGGAACACTTTGAAAAGTAATTCCATACTTTCGTTGTATTTCTTCTTTATTAACTGAACTAAAAGCTTTTTCACCATCACCAAACAAATATTTGACCTTCATACCTTTTTCAATCATTTTGTCTAATGCTCTTAAAACTGAATCAGTAGTTCTTAAATTACCATTTGCATAACCATTTCGACCTACTTTGTTATTTAATAATTCAGCAAATAAATAACGAGTATTCACATTTATAGCAATTAAATATAATAATTTATCACAATACATTATATCGATTAAGAAAGTATTAGGTAAAGCAGTCTTATGTAATTGATATTTTGCTTTATTTTCTTTTAAATTAAACTTTATAGGTACTTTATTATCAGTGACAGGTCTAGTTTTATCTTCATTTTGTAATGCTTTTTGTTTATTCTTACTTCTAAAAGCAATCATCTGAGGATTACCAGTTACATTAACATTAGTAGTAGTTCCAGGATTATTATAAAACAACTCTTTGTATTCTTCATACCACTCATCTAATGTTTTAGTATCAAAGTCATTTGTTTTCCATCTATTAGCTACATTATTAAATTGTTCTAAAGACAATAGTTGGTCAGTAGGTCTTAATTGAACATAGTTTTGAATTTCATATCGCATCGAATTCCCATTATTAGTTATGGATTGTGCAGCATAATTAGGTGGTCTTTCTGGAATTTGTTCATTTACTTCTAATTGTTTATTTACATATTCATTATACAATATTTCAAATTGAACATCGTTTAATTTGGCAACATTCATTAGAGCTCTAGCTTGTTCTGGAGGGATTATCAATGCACCGGGTATAATTCGATTATATAATTCATTCCGTGCAATTGTAAAATCTTTTGAATTTATATCAATACCATCACCATGATTAACTTCTATAGGTTTATTAGGAGGTCTTCCTCTTCTTCTAGCAGGCATTTTTATTATAAAAAACAAATAAAAAGAGATAATCAAAAAATGTATTTATTTTTTTAATTAGTACTTACTTCTTCAAAAGGATCAGTAGATATATAATGTTCTTGTTCATATAAAGGATTCTCTTGAATTATTACTATTTCTTCTTCTTCATCAAAAGAAATACTTGGTATACTTTCATCATCGTCTTCAGTTGCATTCATTATTATGAATATAATTATACAAACAATAGCAATTATAGCACAAAGAATAACAACTCCACCTAGTAACCAAAATTTCTTTTGACTTTTTGTCTTTTGAACTATAATTTGATTTGAAACTTTTTTTGTCTCTGAAAATATGCTTGATATTTCTAATAGACCAGTATTTGAAAACGTAATAGAAAATGAGGATGATGAATATGCTGATGCACGTAGAGTATTTTCATTATTACTAATAATATTTGATTCGCTGAACTTACTAGAAACTATGAACTTTCCAAGGTCGTTTATTATTGATGAGCTAGAGTATTTCATCGAAAGACTACAAATGTATGAATCAGTAAATAGTTTAGAATAACTAAAATAAAATGTATTCGTAAATTTTTTTGTTTCTAAAAATATGGACGTGTCAGAGAAACTATCAGTCATGGAAAAAGTTATGGAACTAGTAAAAGAGTTTGATCTAGAAAACTCTGGCGACATAAAAAGAGTATATTTATTCATCAATATATTAGAATCACTAAATATATTGGATGAACTAAATAGAAATGATTTGGATACTTTATTAGAGTTACTAAATATTGATGCATAAAAATAGTCTGAGTTAGAAAATATTTTTGAATTGGTAAATGGTCGAGAACCAGAAAAGAAAATAGACCTAGAAAAATCTCTAGAGTTAGAGAATTTCTCAGAAGAACTAAATAGGTTTGAATAAGTGAACCATACTGAGTCTGAAAATGCTATTGAATTGGAGAAACTTTTTGAATTGGTAAACCGTTCCGAGTTCATAAAAGGACTAGATAGGGAAAAGTCTGTAGATTTAGAGAATTTCTCAGAAGAACTAAATAGGCTCGAATAAGTGAACAGTAC
>CATEWF010000085.1 GCA_949527715.1 uncultured Mycoplasmatota bacterium
TATCTTTGCAACGTAATTAAGAAACAACGAGTTCTTTGACATATTGGGATAAAGATAATATATAAAAAAGTATATTTTGTATGTTAGTTAAATGTAGGATTGATAGTATCCATCATTTAAAGAGTAACTGAGCACGGGATCTATTAACGCTCTTTGGTAAGAGAAGAAAACGCAACTTAGTCCGATAAATGCAATAAGAAATGATACATTAAGGTATTGTTCGATTTTTATTGAGTTAATGAACTGAAAAGGAAAAATCTTGATAGAAATGTATTTGTTTTTGGTGTAACAACACATAATTAACATACTAAAATATTATTGGAGATTAGCTCAGTTGGTGAGAGCATATGGCTTACATCCATAGGGTCAACAGTTCGAATCTGTTATCTCCAACAAAACTTTACAAAATTTAACATTAAAAATTTGGTTATTCCAAATAAATGTTGTATCTTTGTAACGTAATTAAGAAATCGGTTTGTATTTCAGTTGGTTAGAATACCATCCTGATAAGATGGGGGTCGCAGGTTCAAGTCCTGCCAAACCGACAAAACTAATAGTGAATAAAGAGATACTTCGGATAATAATTGATACAGTGAATATGAATTTAGATGGTTCGAATCCATCACAAAATAAAAAAAAATTCTCTTTATAGTGTTCTTTAGTTTATTTTTCTAATGGGGGTATAGCTCGAAGGTCGAGCAAGTGACTGTTAATCATTAGGTGAAGGTTCGATTCCTTCTACCCCCGCAAATGGTAGTGGATAGTTAGTTACTTCGATAAATTAACTAAGTGGTTATAGTGCAAAACTCTTAATTTTGATGTCATCGGTTCGATTCCGATATTTATTAAACTGTAATACTAACTATGAGTTCTCCATTTATCTTGGTGCTTGGGCAGGTCTGGTGACATTGCGGTGGACTGAAAATCCATAGAACTTGGTTCGATTCCAAGAAGTACCACATTAAATTTTTATAATAAGATAAGTAAAAATTTCTGCTCGTCAGCTAAAGGTTAGGCTCGGTGTCTTATACACACCCAATCATGGTTCAAGTCCATGCGAGCAGACTATGAAGAAAGAATTAACAGAATGGGAGTGCTGCAATGATGGTGAATTGCGCCAGACTGTAAATCTGGTACCTTCGGGTTTAGGGGGTTCGAATCCCTCCACTCCCACAAAAAGGGAAATGTAATGGTTAAAAGAATATTAAGTTATAATGATATTATATCTGATGATATAAAAGAACAAATTGTAAAAGATTATATTGAAAATTTTTTATGTGTTCGTGAATTATCTGAAAAATATAATATAAAAAGTAAAGATTTTTTAAGAAAATTATTAGGTGATAACTTAAGAACAATTTCTGAAGCAAATAAATTAAAACATAAAAAATGCCCTAATAATTATAAACATTCTGAAGAAACAAAACATAAATTGAGTGAAATTAGACGAAATTTTTTAAAAGAACATCCTGAGAAAACAGCATGGAGAACAAAAAATATGTCATATCCAGAAAAATGTTTTAAAAAATTTCTCAAAGAAAATGAATATGATAAAAAATATTTGATAATTAGAGAATATTCATTTTTTCCTTATTTTATTGATTTTGCTTTTGTAAATGAAAAATTTGCAATAGAAATAGATGGCTCACAACATGAATGTCAAGAAAGAAAAGGAAAAGATATTCAAAAAAGATAATCTTTTAAAAAGCGAATGGATGGAGAGTGTTAAGATTAACAGAGAATATCGTTAAAACTAATTGGGTTAAAATAAAAGAAGAACTTGATAAACACCTCTCAAATAAAGATTATACTTGTGATGATAGAGTAGGGATTTTTACTTATGAAAGTAAACATAAGAAAAAGGAAAGAGACGAAAATGGCTATACCGAATTTCAAAAACAAATGTTCTTGAATAATCGTAAAGTAAAAAATAGACCATCGTCTAATGATTTGCTAAAATTATTAAAATCAAAATCTTTTGTAGAAGTTGGTAAAATGTATAATGTTACGGATAATACTATTAGAAAATGGTGTAAATTTTATAATTTACCATATAGAAGAAAAGATATTGAAAATTTATAAAATTATGGTCCTGTGGAGAAGAAGTTATCTCGTCACCCTTTCAAGGTGGAGTCCTCGGAGCGTTACCGAGCTGGACTACAACAATGCCGATGTGGGTGAGTGGACAAAGCCAATGGTCTGCAAAACCATACAATCGTCAGTTCGAATCTGACCATCGGCTCTAAATGTAATGCAGTCATCGTATAAAGGTTATTATATCAGACTTCCACTCTGAGGATGACAGTTCGATTCTGTTTGACTGCTCAACTTAGATTAATTGCCTAATATAAACTCAAGCAATTCGTGATGAACTATAGGTTATTCATCAAATAATGGGCACAAAGTTTAGAAAATTAGATATTACTATTGATGTCTTTCTCTAAATTTTAGTAGTGTATTAATAGTTACTTCAAAAATAGGTTAAAACGTTAACATTGTCAAGTTAAAGATTCTTGGTTCGATTCCAAGTGTGCCCGCAAAATATAATAAAAAACAGTAGTGGTTTAAGAGTTACTTCGTTATATTAAATAGTGGTTTTTAATTTTTTCAAGTTTTCAAATTGTACTCTTAATAATAAATCTCTGTTTATGCTTTCATAGTTTTAATGGTAAAACACTTGACTTGTAATCAAGATTTCTCAGTTCGAATCTGAGTGAAAGCTCTAAAAAAAAATATAAAGAGGATGCGTCAGACATTGTTCGAGAGCGTTATGTTCCACGGTTTGATTTACCCCTCTATTTTCCTTAAATGATTTTTTAATGATTAAAAACTTCTGTAGAATTCTTCCATTTCAAAATATAATCATTAAAAATGATAAGGTGGTATTTTCTTTATGGTGGAATTGGTAGACACACTACAACAGAGGTTGTAGGCTTAAATAGCGTAAGAGTTCAAATCTCTTTAAAGAAACAATTTTTAACAAAAAAGATTTGGAAGTTTCGAAAAAAGGTTGTATCTTTGCAACGTAATTAAGAAACAACGAGTTCTTTGACATATTGGGATAAAGACATATGCCGACATGGTGGAATGGTAGACACGGGGGACTTAAAATCCCCTGGGCAGAAATGCCCGTGTGGGTTCGACTCCCACTGTCGGTACTACTATATAAATTATAGTACTATGAGTTGACTCCGTAGCTCAGTTGGTAGAGCACCACACTTTTAATGTGGGAGTCATGGGTTCGAGTCCCATCGGGGTCACTTAAAATTTTAAATATATTGAGTTAGACGATCAATAAAATCTCTTGACGAATTGGTAGTTGTAATCCATAACGATACATTAATGGAGTATCAGGTAGTAGTCAAAATCTGTGGAGAATCGGGATTCAGATTAATATATTAAAAAGATATTTATATGAAAAAAGGTTTATAGTAGTTGATTTCAAAACCTGAAACCTTGAGGCTGAAAAAGATTTATTTAATAAATGGAAAACAGTCAACAGTCCATTGGGTAATTCCATAGGAGCGCAGTTAGTGAAATCATTCATATACAAGATAGTGTTCGAAAGAGTTACTTCGATTTTTTAGCTGAGTTGGTACAGCGCAAAACTGTTAATTTTGAAATCATCGGTTCGAGTCCGATAAGAATCTTTTTATTTCTCTTTCATTATTTCTTCTTGTTATT
>CATEWF010000086.1 GCA_949527715.1 uncultured Mycoplasmatota bacterium
ACAACAGTTTATGGAAGGTTTTTTAAAGCATTAAGTTTAGAAGATTTTACTTTGAAAAATATTGACGGTTTTAAAGTTCCAGATACTTCAAGTGGAGAAATTAAAGTAGAAAGAGATCAGAGTTTCAATATTAATACAATGAGAAACACTATTAGTAGCATTAAAGAATTAAGGAGTGCATATTGATATAGTGTTAATAGATATGTTACAAATGAACAAGCCATTATCATATGATCAGTTTTTTCTTTGACATTATTTATCATCACATTTGTTGTTTATAGAAGAACAGACATTAAATAATTAAATCTTTGATTTAGTAGATACATTAGAATTAATTTTTATTCCTAATCTTTCAATTCATCCATTTTTAAAAATTCAAATGTTTTTTACTCCAAGATCTGTTCAATCTATTATGTAGTTTGAATTAGGAATAATTGATGATTTAATTAAAACATTTGCATGGTATGATGTTCCAAGAATATCTAGCTTGTTTTTAATATTTTTAATATTTAATATA
Organism: uncultured Mycoplasmatota bacterium; assembly: GCA_949527715.1. Classification (GTDB taxonomy): domain Bacteria; phylum Bacillota_I; class Bacilli_A; order Mycoplasmatales; family Mycoplasmoidaceae; genus Malacoplasma_A. The sequence continues at coordinate 518 of CATEWF010000086.1, forward strand.
GAATGATGTTCAATTAATAAACATATATCATCTGAGTTTGCATTTAGACCCTCAACTGATTCATTGAAATTATTCTTAATTTTAATTATTTTAATTTTCGTTGGCTTTCCATTAATAGAAAGACCTCTTCTAAAAAAAACAGATTTACGTGAAATAACATTTTCGTAAATTTTTTTTATTTTTTTTTGTCTTTTCTCACTTTGGTATAACATTATTAAAAGTATAATTCATTATATGGAATTATTTACAAGACCATCAGATGATGAAAAATATTTAGTCTATAAACTAAATATTTCTAAATTATTAAATAAAAATAATTTTTTGTCAATGAATAAATTCAAAATTAAAAAGTTTTTAGACATTAATGAAGAGCAACACTTTTTAAGATACCGTCTAGAACTTTTTAGGGATTGAATGAAAGAGAATTTTAGATATTCAAAAGAATGCATTAACAAAATAGATTCTATTTTAAGAAAAACAATGTTAATAAATGCCTTGTATCCTAATGAGGAGGCATTTATTTATTCGTTAAGAAATATTGTTTTTGCTAAAAATAGAAATTTAAAAAGTCTTTTAACAGATTTAAGACTTTCAAAAACTGAACAAATGTATTATTTTTATCAATTAAATAGATTTGTAAAAGATGGTATTAATAAATCTGGTTTTCAAATTTGTTTAACAAATCATAACATATATCTAAGAGAAAATACATTAAATTTTGAGAAAATTCATTTTAAAAGCATTTATGATTTGCATTTGTGTGATGATCATTTAATCATACAAACAACCATGAATAAATATGAAGTTTTTGTCCCTGATCCTAAATTATTGTATGTTTCAATCGAAAGAATCTTAAATATAAAGAAATTTATCTAATATGAATGCTGATTTAAAATACAAACTAAAAAATATTCCAAAATTACCAGGATGTTATCTTTGAAAAGATAAATACGGCAAAATTATTTATGTCGGGAAAGCAAAAAATCTTTTCAATAGAACACATCAGTACTTTAATACAACTTCAAATAATAAAACAACTAAATTAGTCCAAAACATTTATGATGTAGATTTTATTGTTGTTAAAAACGAGAATGAATCTTTAATTCTTGAAAATAACTTAATAAAAAAACATCAACCAAAATACAATGTTTTATTAAAAGATGGTAGTAGTTATCCATATATTGTTGTTACAAATGAAAAAAATCCAAGAATTGTTTATACAAGAGATTTAAAAAAGTTTAAAGGAAAATATTATGGCCCTTTTGCTTCAGCAAAATCAAGCAAATATGAATTATATAATTTGTTGTTAAAAATATTTCCGTTAAGAAAATGCAATGTTATGAAAAGAAATAAATGTTTGTATTACGATATGCATCAATGTCTCGCGCCATGCATTAAAAACATCAAAGATTTAGAATGAAAACAAATTAAAAATCAGATAAATGATTTTTTTAATGGAGACACAAAAGACATAATTGCTAAGTTACAAAAAGAAGAATTAGAACTTTCTAATAATTTAGAATTTGAAGAAGCACAAAAGAAACTTGAATTAATTAACGGAATAAAAGAAATTCAGTCTCAGCAAAACATCATATTTAACTCTAAAAAAAACATTGATGTTGTTTCTTTTTATCAACAAGAGAACTTATTATCTATTGTTATATTTTCTTATTTAAATGGTCAACTTTTAGCTAAGAATCAACAAATAGCTGAAATAAACAATGAGAATATTAATGATGTTTTGTCTAATTATTTAATGCAGTATTATTTTGACAGTTTAAATAAACCAGATTTGTGCTACATTAACATTTCTTCTTCAAATATCAAGTCCCTTACAAAAACTACATCAATTGAATTTGTTTCTCCAACAAAAGGAAAATTTAAACAAATTTTGCATGAAGGTGTTAAAAATGCTAAGCAATATTTTTCAAGCAGTTATTTAATTTATCAACAAAAACAAAATTTAACTAAAAAATCTTTTGAGCAATTAAAACAAGTTTTGAGTTTAGATAATTTATCTTTGATACATGTTTATGATATTGCAAACTTGTTTTCTGCGAATCAAGTAGGTGCCATGATTGCACTAGAAGATGGTGTCTTCAATAAAAATTTATATAGAAAATTTATTATTAAAGATCTTGAAGCTACAAGTGATTATGCTAGAATGCAAGAGATAATTTATCGTCAATATAAAAGAGTAATGCAAAACAAAGAACAACTACCAAATTTAATTATTGTTGATGGTGGAATTATTCAAATTAATGCGGCAATTCAATCATTAAAGAAAATAAATTTAGATAAAGTAATACGGGTAATAGGATTATCAAAAGACAATCATCATAAAACTAATGCAATTGTTTTTCCAAATAAAAAAATAATTAAGTTAGATAAAGCTTCTTCTTTATATATGTACCTTTTAAATATTCAAGAAGAAGTTCACAGATATGCAATCAATTTTTTTAGAAATAAGAATATAACTTCAAAATTTAAATCTAAATTAAATGAAATAAAAGGGTTAGGTGAAAAAACAATTAAAAAGTTAATGGAAAATTATGATAATTTTGCTAATTTAAAAAAAGCATCTGTTCAGGAATTGTCACAATATGTTAGTTTTAAAATAGCTAAAAAGATTAAGGAGAAACTTAATGAGTAAAAAGCTTTTAATTATTTCTGATTCTCACGGATATGATGATCTACTTTTAAAAGTATTAAGAAAAGAAGATTATGATATTTCTGTTTTTGCTGGTGATTACACAACAAATTTAAATTTTATGAAATCTCATTTTGATTATTTTGTCGATGGTAATAATGATTATGCACATAAAGATGTTGAAATATTTGAAATTGAACAGTTAAAATTTGTTTTGGTTCATAGTCATCAGTTTTTTTCTTTTGATAAAGAAGTTTATTTTAAAAGAATGAGAGAATTTGCTAAAAAATATAATGCTAATGTTCTAATATATGGTCATACTCACTATCAAATAATTGATAGTGAGATAGAGCCAATTTTAGTTAATCCAGGTTCAATTGCATTACCACGTGGTCCAAAACAAAAGGGATCTTATGTGGTTGCAACAATAGATAAAAACAAGATTAA
>CATEWF010000087.1 GCA_949527715.1 uncultured Mycoplasmatota bacterium
AACTCCCATATTTGTAGTAGATTAATCTTACTACCAAAACGAAAAAATAGAGGCACAAGAAAAGTTAAAACTTTTTATAAATAATTTTCAAAAAAAGTTCATTTTAATCAAGATATAATTTTGATATGTTATCCAAATTAAATATTGTTTTATTTGAACCAGAGATTCCAGAAAATGTAGGAAATATTGCTAGAACGTGTGTCGGTTTTAATGCAACACTTCATTTAATTAGACCATACGGTTTTTTCTTAGATAACAAGAAACTCATTAGAAGTGGTTTAGATTATTGAAAAGATGTTCAATTAATTGAACATGATTCGTTTAATGAATTTATAAAAAGTATTGACGAAAACTCTCATTTATTCTTTATTACAAGATATGGTAAAAAATCAACAGGAGAGATTGCTTATTGTTTTGATAAACCAACATATTTAATTTTTGGGAAAGAGTCAACAGGGGTTGATAAAGAAATATTAAAACAATATGTTGACAAAACTTATAGAATTCCTACAAGTTCAAATGTTAGAAGTTTAAATCTTTCTAACTGTGCAGCAATGTTGGCTTATGATTATGTAAAACATAATCTTTTTGAAAATTTGTCAAAAATTGAACCTCACAAGAAGGATGTTTTATAGTTTATGAATAAGTTGATATATGATGCATTAATAATTGGTGGAGGTCCAGCTGGAATGTTTGCTGGAATCTATGGACATCAAAAAAAATTAAATTTAATTTTAATTGAACAAACTGGTTTTTTAGGAGGACAACCATTAACATATCCAAACAAACCAGTTAATGATTTTCCATTAGTACCTAATATTACAGGAAAAGAATTAATTGAAAAATTATCAAATCAACTTCAATTTAATACAGATGTTAAAATTTTATTTAATTCAAAAATTGTTTCATACGCTTTTGTGAAAAATGTTTTTGAAATTAAATTGTCTAATAACCAAACAATTACGTGTAAAAATGTTATTATTGCTACTGGAAATATTTGTAAAGAAATATCAGGATTTGAATTAAGTAAAGACAATAGAATTATTGTTAAACAAAATCAACTTACTAATTTAAAACATATATATGCAATTGGCAATGTTTGTTATTATATAGATAAACCAAGTAGTATTGTTACTGCTTGTGGTGAAGCATCTGTTGCAATTAGAAGTATTTTAAATAATTATGAGTAAACCAAAAATTATTTCAATTTTAGGACCAACAGCTACAAATAAAACATCACTTGCTATTAAATTAGCAAACGATTTGAATGGTGAAATTATTAATGCTGATGCATTCCAAATATATAAAGAATTAAATATTGGGGTCAATAAACCAACTTTTTGTCAATTAGCAAAAGCTAAGTTTCATTTAGTTGGAGAAATTTCTTTATTTGATGAATGGGATATTAAAAAATTCCAAGATAAAACCAATAAAATTATTGAAGAAATATTAAAAAGAAAACGCTTACCAATCATTTGTGGCGGATCTTCTTTATATGTTGATGCTCTGATTCAAAACTATGACTTATCAATGCCAAAGCGTTCAAATAAATTTGAAAACCTTTCTACTGACGAACTATATAAAGAACTTTCGAAATATTCCATAGAAGAAGCTAGAAAAAACAAAAACAATCACAAAAGATTAGCTAGAGCTCTTGAAATTTATTCAACTTCAAACCTTGATGCACCAATGAAACAAAAAAAGAATCCAAAATACGAATACAAAGTTATATTGACAAATTGTGTTTCAAGAGAAGAACTATATAAAAAAATTAATAATAGAGTTGATCAAATGATTGAACACGGTTGATTAAATGAAGTTAAGCAATTACTAAAAATAAAAAATATTGAATTAACAAATGGTTTTAAAGCCATAGGCTATAAAGATATTGCAACAGCAATTAAAACTAAAACTGCTATTAATACTGACAAAATTAAACAAAACACAAGACGTTATGCTAAAAGACAAATAACATGAATTAAAAATCATTATGATGATTTTTTACTATACGATCAAAATAATTATTCTAATCTTTTAAAACAAATTAAATTATGAATCAAGTAAAACATTTGTACATCCATATTCCTTTTTGCAATCACATCTGTTGATATTGTGATTTTAAAAGATCAGTAGAAAATGAAAGCGTTAAAAAAGAATACATAAATTTATTGATAAATAAATTGAAGACACAATATAAAGGATTAAAATTTGAAACGGTTTATATTGGTGGAGGAACTCCAAATTCTTTAGGTAAAGATTTGTATCCACTATTAGAAGAATTAAATAATTATTTAGAAAACAATTGTGAATTTACAATAGAATGTAACCCTGAATGTGTAAATGACAATCAAGTTAAAGAATTTAAAAAATATAAAATAAACAGAATTTCTCTTGGAGTTCAATCGACTAATAATAATGTTTTAAAACAAATTGGTAGAAAACATAATTTAAATGATGTTATTAGTGCAATTGATTGTTTAAAAAAAAATTCTTTTGATAATTTTAGTATTGATCTAATTTATGGGTTTAATGAACAAACAGTAGGAGATATTGAAAAAGATTTTGAATTTATTCATAAATTTAAAATCCCTCACGTTTCTTTTTATAGTTTAGAAGTCAAAAACAATTCTGTATTTGGTAAGTGCAATTACGAATTAAATGAAAATAAAATTGAAGAGATGTTAAAAACCATTGAACAAAGATTCATAGATTTAGGTTATGAAAGATATGAAGTAAGTAATTGATGTGTTAATCAAAAATATGAATCAAGCCACAATCTTGCTTATTGAAATTCAAGTGATTGAATAGGCTTAGGCTATGGGGCATTTGGTTTTGAAAATAGAAATTATTATCAAACAAATGGAACAGTTCTTAAATGAAAAACAAAAAATCATTTGCTAACAAATGAAGAATATTATCAACAAATATGAATTATGGGTTTGAGAACAAAATACGGATTAAATTTAAATAATTCAATGCATAAAAAAGCTTTTGAATATTTTTCCAACAGAATTAATAAAAAAGATTTGGTAATAAAAAACAATTCAATTACAGTAAAAAGCCTTAATACATTAGATAATGTTTTAATCGAAATTATATAATTGAATTATGAAAAACATTTTTAAAAGCTTAAAAATAATTACATTAATCAGTTGTTTTAGTACTGTAGTTATTAGTTCTTCTTGTTCTTCAAAACAATCTTACACTTTGAATGATGTTTTAAATTTATATGAAAAACCAAAAGATTTTGGTTCACACACTGTTGAATATGAAAACGATCCATGTCATTATTTTTTAAATGATGTTAAAAAGAAATGTTTTATTTCTGACACAAATAACATTTCAAAAGAAATGCTTTATGATACATTTCATTTTATAAATATAAAAGGTTATAAATTAGGTGATTGTAAATTCACTAAAGATAATGAATCATTAATTGATTTATACAATAACAACATCGTTAATTTTTCTTTCGTTTATTCTTCGATTAATAGAGTAGAACCTTATTCTTCAAATGAAGAATCAGGATATAAAATTATTTTCTCAGCAATGTTAGAGGTTACTTATAAAAAAAATTATTCTGCTTCTTCTGGATCTAATCCTA
>CATEWF010000088.1 GCA_949527715.1 uncultured Mycoplasmatota bacterium
ATTATGATTATGATGTTGATATATCTGATTATCAAGGGTCTGGTTTGGTTCCTCCAACCAAATGGATTTACTATTCACCAAGTCAAGTTCAAAATAATATTGATTTGGAATGGAGATATATTCGAAATATGAAAATGAAATTGAGAAAGATAAATGAAAAACAGAAGTTGAAAGGCTTACTTGATTACAAAAAGGGTAATATTATTTTGGTACATCTTGATAAAGGTAAGACTCAAAAAAAGCATGAAAAGCGAAGAAGAGTATTTAATGAAATAGCTGAATTTATTGGTTATCAGAATGGTAATGTAATATGTAAATTGATAAATCCATATCGAACATTTAATAAAACAGATAAAGGGTTAGTTCCCTATGAATCCGCTTTGCGGATGGGGCCTTTGGCCAAGCAATCGAAACTAGGACGTAAGGCTCAAACTGATATTGAGAAATCAATAATTGAAGTTCCAATTATTTATACAAAATTTGTTTGTGATTCATTCGATGACCTAAATGATGATTATATAGAGTATTTCGTATTAAATCTCGCTCACAAGTGAGCTCGACTACGTCGGTGGAACCGAGCTCTAGCGAGATGACTTGCCATAGGCGAGGCTTTTTTCGGTACGAAAAATGCTGACAAATGAGATAAAAAAAGATGTTCATTTAATGAAGCAACCAATTACTAAGCGTTATTTTCATACTCAATCTAAAGAATTTACTTTACCCCTTGAATTTGTATCAAGTCGAAATAAGAAATATATTGTTGTTCAATATGTTGGGGCAACCTTTAAAGATACTATTGTTGGTGATTTGATGGTGCATTCGGATATTGTTCAGTTAGATGCTTATTGTGATTCTTTCATTATGTTAGCTAATAGGCGTCAAACTAAATATCGAAAATATGAATTCTTCAGTACTAATAAGAGAGATTTTAAAATTTGGTTCACCGATTTGTATGGAAACCTTATTGAACCAGATGCATTTGTACTATCATGTTTATTAATCTACTAACAAGATATCATAATCAATCTATTTATTGAAAATATAAACAATGCAAAGCGAATCTACTGAATTTGTACTTACATTTCAAAGAGGTAAGTTAGTTGATCTTTCTCAAATATATGACCATTATGGAAATCAACTTTATAAATATGCATATTTTAGCACAAATGGTGAATATACTTACTTATGTTTAAATTGCTTTTCATTACCTAAGAGAGCTGTTAAGTATGGACGTAAAATAATTAATGGAAATGATTGTTATTATATTAAAGTTACTCATTCAAGTATCTATGATGAATATATATTTCATAAAAAAACAATATCAGGTGTTAATATTCTTGTTCTAGTTGAAGACCACAAAAAGAGCTTCATTAATAATGAAATTCTATTCGTAATTAACGAAAGTGATTTTAATGATTTAGCTGAAAATATTGAGATTGATGAGAATAATAATGCAGATTATCTATTTGATTTTCCAGCTCGTCATGATTCTAGCTTAATTCCAAAAATAATATCAACCGAAAGTAATATTAAACCAAGTCCAAATATAAAAAAGGTATTAAAATCATTTGGTCATGAAAATAAATTTAGGAGACCTATTCGGCAACAATCATTTTCAAATTCATCTAACTCTGTGAGAGAACAAAACCAATTTTCAACTCCAAGTGCAAATTCATTACTACAATCAGAAGTAACACCAATTCAACGATCTTTGAGAATTGAAGATTTAGATAATGAAAATAATAATGAAGGTAATAATAAAAAAAGGAGTGCAACAGTGAAAGTATCACATTTACGAAAACAAACAAAGAAAGGACCAAATAAACCTCATAGCTTACCAGAACATTTGGTTAATAAACCTATTCATTTATCGCTTGATGAAAATATGAAACAAATAGAAGATATAAGAAATGCAATACATAAAGAAAGTGAAGAGATAAAAAAAATTCATTCACAAATTAAAGATAGAACATCAATAAGTCCAATTGACATGCAATTCTCAACAATAACACCAATATCATCTAAACCTTCAAAAATGGATAGTTCAACAAGTTCTAAACATCAAGATAAGTCAGGTCCATCATTTCCATCTCCAGACAATGAAGGTTATAAATATTTTTAAATAAATTTTTTTTATTCTTCATCTTGTACTTCATAACCCATCATTCGTTTCAAATCATTTAGTTTATCATTTTTATCTAAATTATATTTATCGTTAAATGTTTGAAGTTTGATAAACATATTAGCATCTTTATCTTTATTTTGATTATCTTTGTATTCTTTGTATCCACATTTTCCATATAATATATCTATTATTATTGGAATTTTTGCATTTATTTCAGCTTGACAAGCTTTTATATCAACTTTCTTTCGTACAACATCATCATTTAATTTATATAATTCTTCCTTTTGAGTATTAATATTATATCCAATCATAAAATCAAATATAAGGTCAACCATGAAATTTAATGTATTCTTTACTTTTTGTGAATATTGACTTTTATCAGCAATAATTTGACCATTAGATTTCACCAATGTTGGTAAATCATTCTTTACAAAATCACTAAGCATTTGTCCAATAATAGTATTATATTGATTTACCTTAATAGTCTTATTTGTGTCTTCTTTAGTTTGGATAGTAGTAACCTTTTTGAATGAAACCCAGTCATCATAAGATAATTGTCTATTGTTATATTCATTTTCTTCAATATATTTCTTAGTAGGTACATCAAAATGCTTTATAAAAACAATATTTGATACAGTTATATATTTAACTAGTTTTTTCAATGGTTCAAGATCAGGGAATCTAATCCAGAATGCTTTCCATAAGTTGGAGAATATGGATGACCAATATGAATTTGGTGTAAGTCTTGAGCTAATTCGTGGCGTTGGTAATCCCTTTGATTTATAAGTTTTAATAGCTTCTTTCATTTGTTCATTTGCTTCAATATTCCAATGACCTTCTTCCCAATTAACATTACTAAGATTTTTATTAAACATTGAGTAAAGCCATTCATTAAATGGATTATCTTTTCGGGCTTGTTTAGTATTGTAATGAGCTGCCCAAATTTTTTTATATGGTGATGCTGCAACCAATTTATAACCATTAACAATTACAGGAATACCCTTTTTATCAACAAGTACAATATCATCAACTTGGTCTCCATTAAGGTCTGTAATTTGATTTAAAAATGGATCTGTTGCATTAGTTGGTAATAATCGATATAATGGAACACCATTATCATCCAAATGTGTTAAAACATATTTTTTAGCAGTATCACGAGTAGCAGCATTTGGAATAAATTTGACACGTAAATTACCATTAATAATCATATCTAAGAAATTCTTACGATAGGCTGATGTATCTATTTTATTTCTAATATCATCTACTCCAAAATACTCAATATTATTAGAAACTTTATTATAAGTACGGTCTACTCTATTAGATCTAGTTTGTTTATACTTTTTGTTATAATCATTTATTTGAAAGTCAATTTTCTGCCTATCTGAAGCTTCAATATGTGATTCTGGATTGTATTTATAATCTTTATTCTCAATTTTGTTAATATCGAAATCTCCAAG
>CATEWF010000089.1 GCA_949527715.1 uncultured Mycoplasmatota bacterium
ATAAGTTTTTAATCATTAATAGTATTATTAAAGCAATACTTAAAAGACAAACAAGCCTATTTTTTTAAGAATTCTTGAATAGCACCTTGAATAGCTTTAATTGCGATATTATTTACTTTACTTCAAGGGATTATAATGTTAGCTTCTGTCTTTTGCGGACTAATAAATTGACGTTGCATTGGTCTCAAAGTTTTTCTTCATTGAGAGATTGTGTCTTCATCACTACGTTTTCTTTCAGCACGATCACGAAGCAATCTTCTAATGAACCTTTCATCATCGGGTGTATCTACATAAATTTTTAAATCTGCTTTTGAAAGAATGTTTTGGTCATATAAAGACAAGATTCCTTCAAGAATAATTACATCTGTTGGTTCAACAATTGTTGTTTCTTTTTTTCTTTTGCAGATAGTGTAATCATATTGTGGTAATTCTGTTTTATTTCCATTTAACAAATTATCAATTTTTTGGTTTAACAATTCTCAATCAAAAGCATTTGGATGATCAAAATTAACTGTTTCATACGCTTGTTCTGTAGTTAAGCCATCACTACTTTTATAAAATTGATCTAAACAAACAATTTGTGAAGCGATATGAGAAGGTAAAATTTTTTTAATTTCATAAGCAACTGTAGTTTTACCACTACCTGTTCCACCAGCTACAAGAATTAACATTGGCTTTTTATTCATATTATTTGAATTCCTTATAAGGTATTTTAAACTCTTTATTTGCTAAATAATTAAGAATTCCACTATTAGTGGAAAAAGCAAATTTAATCTTATAAGCACATAATTGTTGATATTTGTTTTTTTGCTTATTTAAGATAGATTCATTTGTGTATTTTCTTTCTCCAACAAGGGGGTGTCCAATGAAAGCAAAATGAGCTCTAATTTGATGAGTTTTACCAGTAATTAAATTAATTTCTAACAAACTTGTCTGTTTATCATGAGAGATAGTTTTATATTCGGTTATTATTTGTTTAGATTCATTTGTTACAGGTTTTTTTGTAACTCTTACCATTTTTGTTTTTGGGTTCTTGGTTAAATAATGTCTTAGTGTCCCTTGTTTAGGATCAATAATTCCGTTAACACGTGCTAAATATGTTTTTTGGATTTCGTGATTCTTAAGCTTTTCATTAAGTATTCTTAATGATTCTGCATTTTTTGCAGCAAGAACCAGTCCGGTAGTATTTCTATCAATTCTATTAACTAAACTCGGTGAAAATGAGTGTTCATTCTTATAGTCTCATTCACCTTTTTTAATTAGGTAATTTTTAATTCTATTAATCAACGTGTCAGGGGTTTTTGTTTCGTCATCGTGAACAACTAATCCAACAGGTTTGTTAACAAGAAGTATGTTTTGATCTTCATACACAGCATCTATGGGCTTTTTAGCTAGTAAGAAATCTTCTTTTGCATCTTGAGTTAGGAATTCATCATTAACGTAAAGCTCAATTTTGTCATTTAATTTAAGTTGATATTTATTATCAACTTTTTTACCATTTACTTTAATTCTCTTGATTCTTAAGTATTTGTAGATTTGTGTTAAAGAAAGTTTACGAAAAGACTTTTTTAAAAAGTTATCTACTCTTTGGTTAGCGTCATTTTTATTAATTAAAACAGCTTTCATATTAATTAATTTTGCTTAAGATAATTCCTGCGGCAATTGCAACATTAAGTGATTCAACTTTAGGGTTAGTATCAATAAAAATTGATTCATCACAAGCCCTAATTTCCTTATGATTTAATCCATTACCTTCATTTCCAAATACAACAGCAATAGATTTAGATAATTTAACTTTATTTACATTAACTGCCTTGTCGTTTAATGCTGTTGCATACACCTTTATTTTGTTTTTTTGAAGTAAAGAAATTGCATCAAAATAATTGTGATATATAGCAATTGGAATAATTCCAATATACCCCATAGTGTTTCTAATTGTTTCAGGATGATACAAATCAACAGAATCATTTGTAATAATAATTCCATCAATATTAAAAGCACATGCTGTTCTAATAATTGTTCCCAAATTTCCTGGATTTTGAATTTTATTTAAAACAATATATTTGCCATCTTTTTTAATTTGAAATTTGCTATCTTTCTTTTCAAAAATACCAATAGTTCCATCTGAGTTTTTGAGAAAAGAAATAGATTTAAGTGTTTGTCCATTAATTATTCTAGTTAATGCATTATTTTTAAATTCATTTAAGAATTTAGATTCATTAGTAATTAATAAATTAACTAATTTAAATCCTTGTGATAGTAAGTTATTAATGACTTTGTGTGATTCACAAATGAACATATTAGAACTATCACGATATTTTTTGTCTGAAATTAATTTTCTAGCAAATTTAATTAATTTTGAACTAGCTGAAATAGTACTTTTCATAACTATAAAATAAATATAACAAAAATATATTATTAAATATGTTAAAATTTTAATATATTTGGAGACGTACTCAAGTGGTTAAGAGGACACCCTGCTAAGGTGTTAGATCGTTCTACGGTGCATGGGTTCGAGTCCCATCGTCTCCGCCATTTATAAAAAACAAAATGCAAGAGTCATTCTTGCATTTTTTTATTTAGTAGCTTTAGCCGTTAATACTTCAACACCTTTTTTAGTAACAAGGATCGAGTCTTCAATTCTCACTCCACCGAATCCTGGTTCATATATTCCAGGTTCAATAGTAATTATTGAATTATCTAAAATAGGTTGATGATATGTCGGTTTAACATTTGGTAATTCATGAATTTCGATACCAACACCGTGCCCTGTTCCGTGAACAAATAAATTAGCATATTTTTTGTTTGCAGAAATATGATCTCTACAAACTGCATCTAGTTTACTCCCTAAAATACCTACTTTTGCTGCAGCAATACCTTTTTTGTTTGCTTGTAAAACAAGGTTATACATTTCTAACATTTTCTTAGAAGGTTTGCCTAGCCAAAATGTTCTTGTAATATCTGAGCAATATCCTTTGTAAATACAGCCAATATCACAAGTGATAAATTCATTTTTCTTTAATATTCTATTGGTTGATTGGTGATGTGGATTAGCAGTATTTTCACCAAAAGCAACTATTAAATCAAAACTAGTGGCAGTTGCTCCTTCTGCTATCATCTTAACAGTTAGTGCTTGTTTTACCATTAATTCTGTCATTCCAGGTTTAATGGTTTTTTTAATAAAATCAATTGCTCTAACAGCAATATCCATTGACTTTTTTATAAAAGCAATTTCTTCTTTAGTTTTTTGCGCTCTTAAAATCATTGTGTCAGCTGGAATCAATTTAATTTTTAATGGTTTTAATACATCATTAAAATCAATGTAAGAGATATAGTCTCTTTCAAACATCAATGTTTTAATTTTAAGTTGTTTAATTAATTTATTTAAATCAGATGGTGTTTTATATAAAACACATTT
>CATEWF010000090.1 GCA_949527715.1 uncultured Mycoplasmatota bacterium
TAAATCCTTTGTGTTATAAAAATATTAAGTGTTGCACTTTATATTTCAATTTAGAGAAATGCACATTATTGTGCATTTTTTATTCTTCATCATCTATTCTGTTTGAATCAAAGAAATCAACATCCATTTCTTCAATTAAATTTTCACTACCTTTTTTTAATTTTGGAAGGGAAGATAAATTTTTAATACCAAATAAATTTAAAAACTTTTGAGTCGTTTTATATAAATAAGGACATCCTGGTGTGGTGTCTCTACCAGCTTCTTTAATTAAATCTAATGATATTAATTTATTAATAGCATTCTTAGAGTCGACTCCTCTAATCTTTTCAACCATTGCACCTGTACATGGATTGTTATAAGCAATGATTGCAAGGGTTTCCATCATTGCAGGAGAAATAGGATTCTTTGTAGCATAATTCATCGCTTTAGAAATATATTCAGCATTCGTTTCTTTAGAAAGAAGGTAAAAAGCATTACCATATTTTTTAATTTGAAAACCTGATGATTCATCTTTCTCATATTTTTCTTTTAATGAATCAATTATTTTAATAATTTCCTCAGCAGGTAGATTCAATACTTTTTTAAAAGTATTGATATCTGTGCCATCATTTCCTGAAGTATAAAGAATACTTTCAACTATTGATATGTTATTCATATATTAATTATCTCCTTTACCAAGTGCAATTGATTCATTATTTAAATCATTAACTGAAATTAATAGTTCATTTGTTTTATTATTTTGAGCAAGATCTACAAAATGATATTTTACTAATTCTAATAGAGCAAGAAAAGCTGTAACGATATATTGTTCAGAGATTTTAAGCTCATCAACATTAGCAAGATATTCTGCAAAAGAAATTTTACGATCAGCATTTTGTTTAAAAAATTCAACAATTTCTTTTTTAACTTCATCAACAGATAGTTCCTGAACAATAATTTTATTCTTACTAAATAATGAAAAATGATATTTTTCATATGCGTTCATTAATGAAGAAAGAAGTTTTTCAGGATTAATGTATTCTGGCATTTTTTCAATATAAATGCGTTTTGAAGCTTCATTTATAGTTGATAGGTCAGATACCTTAGCATATAACATTTCACGCTTTAAACGCTTGTTATCTAGCTTTTTAGAAGCTTCTTTATATTTACGATATTCAATAATTCGACTAACAAGTTTGTCTCTTTCGTATTCAAAATCTTCTTTTGATTGATTACTCAATTCAGTAGCAAGTAAAATCTTTTTTGCTTTTAATTCTAATAAATAAGTAGACATTAATAAATAAGAACTTAGTTTATCTATATTTAAAGTATTAATGTTCCTTTTAATATATTCAAAATATTGATTGGCTAATATTGCAATATCAAGATTAAGAATATCTAATTTCTTATCTTTGATAAGAGTGTCTAATAAATCTAAAGGTCCACTAAAACCTTCAATATCTATATTTAATTCATCAATATCTTTATTTTTTAACATAGTAATTTACTTTAAATAAATTATGATCATCAATGTGATCTAGTTTAAAATTTGATAAATCAAAATTTAAAAATTCTTCACATTTATATGAGTCTGGTAATTTTGAAATGATTAATTGATCCGCATATGATAAAAACTGTCTATATATAGAAGCTCCGCCAATAATAAAAATGTCTTGTGTTTTTGCCATATCTATGATTTTATTGAAATCGTGACAAATTTCTACACCATCAATTTTTAAATTTTTATTATTTGTCAAAACAATATTAATTCTTTTTGGTAATGGTCTACCAATTGATTCATAGGTTTTTCTACCCATTACTACAGTGTGACCTTTTGTAGAAGAAATGAAATGTTGCATTTCTTCTTTTATATTTCAAGGCATTTTATTGTTTATACCGATACCGTGATTAGCATCTTCACATCAGATCATTTTCAACATAATTAAACTGCTACTGCACCTCTAATTGCTGGTGCTGGATCATAATCAACAATTTCAAAATCATCAATTACATAATCTTCAATTTTATCATGGTGGTTCTTAATAATTAATCTTGGTTGTTTTTTAGGAGTACGAGATAATTGTTCATTAACTTGATCTAAATGATTTACATAAATATGTAAATCTCCAAATGAATGAATAAATTCTTTTGGTTTTAAACCTGTCATATCAGCGATGATGTAAGTTAATAACGAATAACTTGGAATGTTGAAAGGAACACCTAAGAATGCATCGGCTGATCTTTGATAAAGTTGACAAGATAAATACTTTCCGTCTTCAACATAAAATTGAAATAATGCATGACAAGGAGGTAACGCCATGTTAGAAACTTGAGATGGATTTCAAGCGCAAACAATCATTCTTCTAGAATCAGGATTATTTTTAATTTGGTCAATTACATTTTGTAATTGGTCAAAACCATAAGAGTCTCTTCATTGTTTACCATAGACCGGACCTAAGTTACCATGTTTTTTTGCAAATTCAGAATCATTTCTAATTTTTTCTACAAATTCTTTTAAAGTTTCACCTTTAAAATCTGGAGATTTTTTAAAAGTCTCGTATGGTCATTCATTTCAAATGTTGCAGTTATTATCAACTAAATATTTAATATTTGTATCACCTTTAATAAATCAAAGTAATTCATGAATCATTGATTTGTAGAATACTTTTTTTGTTGTTAACAAAGGAAATGTTTCCGAGATATCATACCTTGTTTGATAACCAAAAGTAGAAATTGTATCAATTCCTGTACGATTATGTCTTTTTTTACCATTCTTTAAAATGTGTTGTAATAAATCAAGATATTGTTTCATTATTTTTTCTCCTTTTTAGATGATTCTTCTTTTAATTGTTGATATGCATTCATAACTATGTTTCTTAATTTAGAAGCTAAATTAATAACATTTGTTGTAATAAATTCTTTAGGACGGTAACAGTTATTAATTTTAACTCTTACTTCACCTTTTATTTTGTTAGATTTATTTTTATCCATTCGTCCTGATGAACCATAAATTGTGAAACAAACTATTGGCAAAAAACAATCATAAGCTATTCTCAACGCACCAGATTTAAATTCTCCAATATCATCCGAGAATGTTCTTGTTCCTTCTGGGAAAACAATTAATGAGTAATTGTTTTTTATAAGTTCTTTTTGTTTTTTTAATATTTCAAAAATTTGTCTTGGATCATTACGATCAATGAAAATACCATCAATTAAATCAATCACTGCTTTAACAAATTTGTTTTCAGACAATTCTTTCTTACATATAAAAGTAAAATACTGGCCAGACAAGTTTTCATATAAAACTTTAATCATAACAATTGCATCGATGTTAGACTTATGATTTCCAATAAAGAGTTTTGGATTAGTCGGGATTGATTCAAAATCAATTGCTTTT
>CATEWF010000091.1 GCA_949527715.1 uncultured Mycoplasmatota bacterium
TCAGTTTTGAGTGTTAGGCTCAAGGAGGACGCGGTGGTGAAGGCGTGATGGAGACACCTGTACCCATACCGAACACAGAAGTTAAGCATCATAGTGGCGACGATAGTGCGCAGGCGCAACAATAGCGAGCTGCCGCCTCCTATATGGATTTCTACTTTAAGAAATCCTTTTTTTATATAATTTATAAATAAATAATGTCATGTCACCGAATTATTCACATATAACAGATTTTTTTGAGAAAAATGTTTGTTATAGAAAAAAAACTGGATGAAATAATGAAAAATGATTTAATGAATATAAATCTGAACTTCTTGCTGATCCGGTTTTTACTCAAATTTATGAAGCTGTAAACCATAATTTGGAAAAAATTTTTCCTGTTAATTTTCAATCTTTTAGTAACCCAGGGACACCCACAAAAATCCGTTTAAGAAGTGATGGTTTCTTAAAATGTTCTAAACAATGAAAACTCTATGATACATTTATTTTGTTTTCCTGTGTAAAAGTTAATAACGTTAAAACTTATGTTGTTTTGACATCAAATTATTTTGCGAATTATAGTTTTAGTATAAGATCTAGTAATAGTTTTTTTACAAAAGAATTTAGTGATTTGCAAGAGTGATCTTCTTCTCCTGATGGAATTACAGTTCATCAAAGACGTGCAAGTAGAACCAGTGTTACAACTTTTATTTATTGACACGGTACTTTTGACGAACATTCTTCTCTCTCTGGATATATGAATCTTCTTTCTTCTATTCCACAAAACGGATACTCTTTTGTTGCTAGATCTTTAAACCGTGGACCATCTATACCGCGTAGAAACCGAGAAATGATTAGAGAAATATATGATAATTCTTGTGCGTTTAAAATTGTTAATTCTTGTTCTACTTATAGATCAAGAAACGAAGACATTTTGAAACACATACATCATATAATTCCTCGAGAATTTTTTAATGATCATGAAATTTATGATGGAGAGATAATTAATAATTTAAATAACCTTATTTTGTTATGTTACAGATGTCACGAAGATGTACATTCTAGAAACGTTACAACTAGATCAGAAGCGTTTGAAAATATTATTTCTGTGTTAAAAGAAGAAAATAAATTTAATGATTTTCTTCAATATTTAACTCAGACCGTTCATATCACACTTCCGTTATTATATAACGTATATGGACTTGACTTTGATGGAGCTAACAATGAATAAAAAAATAATAGTTTGAGATTTATTTGGTGGTGGTCAAAACTCTATATATAAAGGATTGAATGGTAGTAATATATATGAAATTCACACTTTTGATATAACAAAACCAATTCATAAAAATCAACATATTGTTGATTTATCTAGTGATGATCTTATTTCTAAGATGAAAAAATACCCAAAACCAGAAATAATAACAAGTTCTACTCTTTGTCAATCATTTAGCTGTGTACTAAATATGAAGGGTGGAGGTACCTGTTTTTGAAAATTAAATAAAAACAAAAATAAATTAATTTTTAGAAACAAAAAAGAATTTGAAACTCTTAAATCTGGTTTTACAAAAAGACTAAACGCCGAAACCCAATTGTTTATTGCTAAATTAGGAAAAAAATGTATAGATAATACAATTGAATTAATAAAATTTTATAAACCTAAATATTGATTTATTGAGAATCCAAAACATTCTTTACTGTGAAAATATATTAAGCTTAATCGGAAAGATTTTTATAGGGAAGATTCAATGTATATGAACGAGGCTAGTTATGGGAAATATGGATATTTAACCACAAAAGCAACGTATTTTTTGTCTAATGCAAAAATGCAATTAAAAAAAGGAAAGATTGACCCACCGTATTTTATAAAAACAGACTCTAATGGTAAGAAATGATATGTTTTAAAAGATGATCAATCTGTAAAATTACGTAAAGATCTTGATAGCAGAATGATAGGTCTTGCTAATATAAACAAAATGATTAAAGCAAGAAACGTAAAATCTGGTATGGGTGGTATGGATTTTGTTATGAGAAGTCAAAAACAAACAAATATGAAAAACAAAAAAACATCTAGACAAATAAGTGAGGCCGGTCCAGCGAGTGCAATACCAAAAGCATTAATTAAAGAAATATTTAGTAATTTTAAATAAAAAAATAAAACAAAATTATGGCACAAGTAAAATTTAATAACTTAAGTAAAAACAATTCAAAAAGCAGAAATACTATACAACCAGTTGTAAAAGCGACTTATTCTTTTTTTAATAAAAACTCTAACGAATATTTCCAACTAGAAACATATGGACGATCATCCAGAAAAAATGTTGATTCTGTTTCTCAGACAATACAATTTGATAAGGCGACCGCAGCACAATTAGTAGATCTGTTAATTCGATTATTTGATTTAAATTATTCAAAGTAATTTTATTAAAATGAAATCAAAAGTATTTGATAATTTATTTGTTCTTTTTGTGAAAAATTTTCTTTTATGTGAAAATAGTGACAGAAATTGATGAACTAACATATAAAAGTTCAACGAAAATTCTTAGTGAGATAGGAATTGATACAAACACACTTATTAAAATGTGTTTTAAAAAACTAATAAAAGAAGATGGTATTGGTTTTATGGTATTAAATGTTGCAGAAAAACAAAATACAAATTTTTTAATGCAAAGCAAAAAATAAAGTATTTTAATAAAATTACAAAACAAATGGTGGATAGTATTCGAAATTCTTTTAAAACGAAAATACAAGAAAAAAATGTTTTTGGTAAAAGACAAGATGAAACAATAAAAGAATTATCAATAAAAAAATTTATCTACAGGTATTTCAAAAAATTCGGCGCGAATATACTTCATAATACTATTTAATCTTGTAACTGGTCAACAAAACAAACGAATAATTAATATAGATGATATGAAGCAATACTGTTTATCGATTTGAAATGAATTACCAAAATGTAGAGAATCTGTAATCAAATCAAGGAATCAAATATATACTGAGAAAAGAGAAATTATGGCAAGTTTGACATTCGAATTAATGAATTAATTAGTAAGCTAAACAAAAAAATAATTTTATTTAAGAGAAGTTCAAAAAACCTGACTAACAACTAGTGATTTTTAATTAGTTGATAGGTTTAAACTGCTATCCACAAAAGAAATTTTTTACATAGTTTTTGTTTAAGTTATTTAAATCGTATTTCCAATAAATAGTTAATAAAATTTGATATAATAGTAAATATGTTAAAGCAATATATATATATATATATATAAACTTGTAAAATTGAAAAGAATATCTAAAAATCTGTTAGGTTTTTTA
>CATEWF010000092.1 GCA_949527715.1 uncultured Mycoplasmatota bacterium
AGATATAAAAGACTTCGCGGTTTTAATGCAATTTGAATTCCAGGAACAGATCATGCAGGAATTGCAACTCAAACAAAGTATGAAAAAATCCTTGCTCAAAAAGGAATTGAGAAGTCTTCATTATCTAAAAAAGAATTTTTGGATCAAGTATTTAATTGAGCAAAATCACAAGCTGAATACATTAGAAACCAATGGGCAAAACTTGGTTTGTGTTTATCATATAAAAATGAAGTTTTTACTCTTGATGATAATGTCAAACAAATGGTTAAAAAAACATTTGTTAATTTATATAAAAACAAGTTAATTTATCAAGACTACAAGTTAGTTAATTGAGATATTAAATTGCAAACTGCAATTTCTGATATTGAAACAATTTATAAACCAACACATTCTAAACTTTATTACTTTAAATATAAATTATCTTCTGATCAATCTAAGTTTATTCCAATTGCTACAACAAGACCAGAAACTATGTTTGTGGATACTCATGTTTTTGTTAATCCTAAGGATAAAAGATACAAATCATTTATTGATAAAGAAGTTATTAACCCAATCAATGGGCAAAAATTGAAGGTATTAACTGATTCATACATTGATATGAATTTTGGTACAGGAGCAATGAAATGTACTCCAGCACATGACTTAAATGACTATGAATTAGCAAAACAACACAAGATTACTGATTATAAATCAGTAATTAATACTGATGGTACATTAAATGAATATGCAAAAGCTGTTACAAAATCTTTTACTGGTTTTGATAGATTAAAAGCAAGAGAAGCAATAGTCCAAGAAATGAATTCACGTGGTGAATTAATTAAAGTAGAAGAATATGATAATGAAGTAGGATATTCTGAAAGAACGGGTGAAGTTGTTGAACAATTATTATCTAAACAATGATTTGTAAAGATGAAACCAATCATTGAAAATTTGAACAAAATTCAAAAATCTTCAAAAGTTAAGTATGATTTTATTCCTTCAAGATTTAAGAAGACTTTAAATACATGATTTAATAATATTAATGATTGATGTATTTCAAGACAATTGGTTTGGGGTCACCAAATACCTGTTTGATATAAGAAAAATTCTACAGAAATATATGTAAGCGAATTACCACCAAAAGATACAAAAATTTGAGTCCAAGACACTAGTGTTTTAGACACGTGATTTTCTTCTGGATTATGACCGATTGTCACAACTTATGAGAATAACAAGGAACTTGAAAAATTTTATCCAATAAGTATTTTAGTTACTGCTTATGACATTTTGTTTTTTTGAGTTGCTAGAATGTTGTTCCAATGTTCTTATTTAAATAAGAAAATCCCTATTAATCATATTTTAATTCATGGATTAATTCGTGATAACCAAAATAGGAAAATGTCTAAATCTCTTGGTAATGGTATTGATCCAATGGATGTTATTGATAAATATGGAACTGATTCACTAAGAATGTTTTTAACTTCTACTGCTTCACTTGGTGAAGACTTAAGATATGATGAAGAAAAAATTGGATTTTATTCAAATTTCTTTAATAAGATTTGAAATGCTAAAAATTTTGTTTCAAACTATTTATCAAAAGAAAATATTAAGCCAAAAAAGTTTAATTTAATTAATTCTTGAATTATTAAATCATTTAACACATATCTATCAAAAATTCAAAAAAATATGGATAAGTACAACTTTGTTGTAACCAACAAATATTTAGTTGAATTTATTTGAGACTTATTTTGTAATCAATATATTGAATTTGCAAAACCATTTTTAAATGATGAACAATACAAAGAAGAAACAATATGAACATTAAGATATTTATTTAAAAATATTCTAATTTTATTGCATCCTCATGCTCCATTTTTAACTGAAAACATTTATTTAAACATGTTCGCTGAACAAAAATCAATTTTGTTAGAAAATTGACCAAAACCAATTAAAGTAACTTTAAATCAAACATATTCAAATTTATTTATTCAAGTATTCAATAGTATCAAAGATTTAAGAATTAAATATTCTATTTCTAGATCAACACTACTAAACATTAATATTTTGACTACAGACAAAATAAAACTTGATTTAATAAACCAATATTTAAACAAATTCAACATTAATATTAATAACGTTTCAAAAGCTAGAGTCAACTTGAATTGAGACATGATTTCAATTGGTGATATTGCAATTGAGTTCGAAAATAACTTTGTTGATAAGACTAAATTATTAGAAAAACTTAACAAACAATTGAAAGACTTAGAAAATGAATTAAAACGTTCAGACAATATTCTTAACAATAAGAATTTCTTATTAAAAGCACCTAAAGAAAAAATTGCAATCGAACAACAAAAGAGAAAAACTTATCAAACTCAATATGATCAAGTTAAACAAGAAATAAAAAAAATCACTAAATAATAGTGATTTTAATTTTGTTTAATTGCAAATGGCGCGCTCGAAGAGATTCGAACTCCCGACAACACGCTTAGAAGGCGTGTGCTCTATCCAACTGAGCTACGAGCGCATAAATAATATATAAATTATAATCATAAAAAATTATTTAAAATAAATATATGCGAGCACTTGGTTTAGATTTAGGAACTAAAACTATGGGGATAGCTATTAGTGATTCATTAAAGATTATTGCTAGTGGCGTTGAAAATTTCGAATATCACAACAATGATCTTTCAATTTGTATTAATAAATTAAAAGAAGTGTTTGATAAATACCAAAATGATATTGATATCATTGTCTTAGGCCACCCAAAGGGTTTGAACAACCAAAAAACAGAAATGACAATGTTAGTTGAAAAATTTCATTCAATGCTTGAACAATCATTTAAAGGCATCAAGATTATTTATTGAGATGAAAGATTCTCAACAGTAAACACAACTTCTATGCTTAAGTTTGGTGCTGGATTAAAAGCGAGCAAGATTAAAAAAATTAAAGATAAAATGTCTGCTGTTTACATCTTACAAGACTGAATAGATAATCACTTCTAATATGAATTTAAAAGATCTTTGCATTAGAGATAATATTCCAATTGTCAGGGATAATACTTTAAAACTTATTAAAGAAATAATTATTAAAAATAATTATTATTCAATTTCACTTTTTGAACCATTTCCAGTTGACTTTTTGAAATAAAAAATTTTCAATTTACTTATTATTTCTTTCATAAGCAATACTGTCATTGTT
>CATEWF010000093.1 GCA_949527715.1 uncultured Mycoplasmatota bacterium
TACACAATTTTGAGGGTATATTTGGTCGGGACGATAGGATTTTTGACGGTTTTTTTGTGTATATATACACAAATTTTGGAACTTTTTGAGAGGAAACCGTTATTTTTATTTTAAAATAAATGACAGAACAAGAAACTGTTAGTTTTCATAATGATAATGATATTAATGTCGTATATTATCTTCTATCATTATCCAATCCTGGAGCAAGTAATGAAGAATTAGCAAATTCACCAATTGCTTTGGCTGCTTTACAATATTGTGGTGATGATCCAGTTAAAATTGTAGTTTTTGTTCGAATTGCTATTGAAATAATGCTTTATGCAAATGTTATTAAATTAGACTATAATATTGATACTATTTTATTTTATATGAATCTATTTGAAGAATGGAAAGCACAACAAGAAACAGAAATTATTTATTATGGTCAATGTCATCCTTTTATTATTGATTGTTTATCTAGAATTCATTATGACGATACAGTGAAACGTTATAAAGGTGCTTTTCCATATCAAATGCAAGTAAGAAATAATAATTATGATGATTTTCAAAAACAAATTCAAGAATCTCAAATCGCTTTAAATTCAATTGATATTACTTCTTTAACAGCTTCTTGGATAATTATGTGTAAAATGTTGCTTGAAAGAGAAATGATAACCGTAGAAGATTTAGGAGAACGTGCAGCATTTTTAAAATATTCTGAGGATGAGAAAAGTGTTAAACAATTAGTTTTTAATTGGGATATGAAAAATCATAAGGAACATAAAGAAATATCTCCAGGATGGACTTATTTACCTAATAATTGGAATTTATTTAAATATCTTTATCAAGAAGAAGGATTTTATAATATTCTCAAGTTAATGTATGAATTTGAACATAATGATGAAATTTTTGGCCTTTTACAACAAATTTCTATAATTGTTCCTGAAATTGATATTAGAATAGCTGAATTAGCAATTTCATTTGATAATGTTGAAGAACCTATCAGTCTTTTAAAAGAAATTACTGCTCAAAAAATTTCAGACGAAGGTGGTTATAATTTAGAAGATGTAAGGGAAAATCTTGATGTTTTAAGAAACATGGCTAAAGAGTTTCGTAAAAAGAATATTGAAAGTGTAAAATTTATTGATTCAGATTATTTTAGTAGACAAGAAAATTTAGCAATTGCAATTTTAGAAAAACGTTATATATATGATTATGATACTATTTTAATAATTACTCGAGATCATGAACCTATTTTGATTACCTGGGTCAATGAATTTTTTAACCGAACTAATTTAAATCCAACAAATGAAATGAAATTTAATCTTTTAATGGATTTAGAAAAAATTAGTACAGAAAGATACGATGGAATAGAAAATTTTGTAGAACATTTAATTCACGATTATAATCAATGTGCAGAGAATATAGGACCGCTTTTATTAAATCAAGAAAATGATTTAGAACTTTATATGATTATCGATAATTTGAGAATGAAAAATTTTGATGATTTCGACAAAATTGAACAGGATTTATTAAATGGTTATGAGAAATTAAAAGAAATTAAAGAAAAAACTATTAGAATTGGTTTATGGTTCAATCCAAATTGTGATGAAGGAGAAGCATTTCAGAGATTTCAAAATTTATTAACTAACAAAGACCTTACTTTTGAAGAAATAATTGAATATTTGGATTATCGTTTATATGTAATAGATAAGATCGATGAATATTCAAATAATGTCAATCATCTTGAACAAGAAGATAAAATAGATGCGTTTGATAGGGCATTTCTAATACCAGAACAATTGGAAACAAAGTATAATAAAAAAGATTATTCATCAATTGTAAATGTTGATAAATATTGTGAAATAGTTTTAGTAGAAAAAGCAGCATTAGAAGAACTTAATTCAGATGATTATTGTCAAAAACTTATTAATAAAGCTATAGAAGAAGAAAATAATATTGCGAAAAATCTTTATGATATAATTGAAAAATATAATAACGATAATGTAATTAATATTGAAATTTCAGGTGATGAAATGGATAATATAATTCAAATGATAAGACTCTCAAATGATCCAGATACAATTTATCAAAAATTTGAAGAATCTTGTAACATAACTCGAGCAGAAGTTCAAGATGAAGATCAAAATGAAGATCAATATAAAGCTCAAAAGGAAGCTATGATTAATCAAGAAGTTGAAGAATTTAAAACGATTTCTCAACAAAAATTAGGTGAAGTTATTAATAATATTTATACTATTAAAGGGGAAATTCAAAATAGAAAAGAGAGTCTTAATCAACAAAAAGCAGAACAAACGGTTTCTCCTGAACAAAAATTACAAAGTGCTATGGAAAAAGTTTATACACTTCCTGAAGAAATAGGTAAGTATAATCCAGATAACGTTCAATTAGAAAAAGCAGAAGAATTAGAGGATAATGAAAAAGCGACTATTATGGTTAATGATAAGAAAATTATTATCAAACAGAAGATTGAAAATTTAAAGAAACAAGAAAATGGTTCAATCAAAATTAATTTTAATCAAAAACGGAAATTTGATAATGGTAATAAACTTTCTAATAAAACTAGAACAAACGTTGTATTTAATGTCGCAAAATTTAATTCTGCAGTATCAAAAGAAAATGCCAAAAAAGCTCAAATTGAACATGAAGAAACAAAAGCACGATTTGAACAAGATTTCAAAAAGAGAAAAGAAAATGGTTTTCAACCACAATTAACTCCTCCTCCTCAAAATAATATTGAATCAATTGATAATCCTTTGAATAAGCGTAATAAAGAATTTGATACAATTAAACAAAATCTAATTAATTATATAAATGGTCAAGCCGAAGTTGATAATTCAGTTCTAAACGATAATGCAAATTATATACTAAATTATAGTAAATATCAAGGAAATAATATTCAAGATGCTTATAATTCTGTTTATAAGGATATTGATGATTATATCTATCAACAACAAAACAATCCTCAAGGTAAATCATTTCTTCAGATGATTGATGAAAACAATGAAAGAATTGATAAAATAAATGACATTAAACAAAATCTTATTAATCATATAAATGGTCGAGTCGAAATTCCTGATACAGATCTAATGAATAAAGCAGAATATATTTATGATTATGGTAGATTTCAAGGAAATAATATTGCAAACGCTTATAA
>CATEWF010000094.1 GCA_949527715.1 uncultured Mycoplasmatota bacterium
AATTCGTTAAAAATGAAGATGAAATTCCAACATTTAATTGTTTATACAACAAGGAAGAAATAGATAATAAATTAGCTGAAATATCAGATAGCACAAAATCTGAAAGCGCTGTAAATGCTATTTTACAAGAAGTTATTCATACTGATGGTCATAGAACAAATAATATGCAAAAACAATCTAATCAAGATAAATATGTTAACTTAATGCAAACCTATACAGGACTTTTGAATAATTATGAATTATATAATAATGCTATTCCTTTAATGAATCAAAAACATGAACAACTTCAAAATACTACAATTTTAGATAAAGATAATGACCGCTCGTATCCACATGATAGTACATATGTATGGTGGGTAGCTGGTCGTCAATGGCATAAATTAAATGAAAGTTGGTATAAAGAAAATGAGAATTGGAGAAACACTGAAAATATAGAAGGGTATCATTTATCTCCTAGTTTTATTTGGGATAGAGTAAATAAAGAATGGGTTAAATTAACAAAAACTGAACTTGGGTATAAATCAGATTGGCAAACTTCAAATGATTTTGAAACTATGAAATTCGCAGGTAGTGTTTTAAAATTAGGTATTAACCCTGATGAAGGGGCATTATCATATGATGATAGTAAGAAAAGATGGTATTTTGAAGGTAAATCATATCCAAAAGTTAGAGCACAAGAAGATAATCCAATTATACCTTATGATGACCAAATTTTAAAGAATATGTTGCAATTATATGGTATTAATACTAAAACAAATGAAAATGAAATTGATGTTAATAAACCAGTTTACGGAAATTATACTTTACAATCAAATTTAATCGTTAATGGCTTAATAAATGGTTATAATATTGATGATTTTGATAAATTCGTTAAAAATGTTCCAAATATTTATGCAACAAAAAATAATTTAGAATTAACATATGCTACTAAAGAAGATGTAGAAAATACATATTTAAAGAAATCAGATGCAATAGCTTCTGGAGTTTCTCAGTTTAAATCAGTTAAAGGTTATCCAAGTTATTATGTAAAAAACGAACATGTTTCAACAAGAGTTGATGAAAGTTTATCGATGGCTAATTTTAATATATTAACTATTACATTACCGCCAGAAGTTAAAGACCAGATATTTAGTGCGCCAGACGACGTCAATATATTTAAATTCATTCTACGAAAGAAAATATTATATAACACAGATGGGAAA
Source organism: uncultured Mycoplasmatota bacterium (assembly GCA_949527715.1). Classification (GTDB taxonomy): domain Bacteria; phylum Bacillota_I; class Bacilli_A; order Mycoplasmatales; family Mycoplasmoidaceae; genus Malacoplasma_A. The sequence continues at coordinate 1,203 of CATEWF010000094.1, forward strand.
CTTTTGACGGAATTCTATGGATATCTTAAAAATGGTAGAGCAAGTGGACCAGTTCTGGTTTCGCTTAATGGGGATTCAACCCATTGTATAACTCAGCATTGGACAACATTTGGACCAGATTTCTATATAGCATTTGATACAAGATTAGGAATTGAACCTTTAAGTTTATATAGAAAAGGAGAATTAATTATAGAGTATTTATTAAATCAAGATACTATTGAAGCAAAAGATTTAACAATTAAATGTGATATTATTGATGCTGAAAACGCCTTAAGACTAAGAAAAACTGATGTACATTATTTCTATAAACCAAATATTATAACTCAAGAAACTGTTAATGAGATTGATTACTATAAGATGATTTTCAAGATTCCTGATAATTATACTATACCTATTAATTTAGAATTTAAATTTAAAGAATATTGTTTTGGAAATGAATGGTTTTTACAATGGAAAGGTAAAAAATGGGAAGGTAAAAATTGTCAAGGAAAAACAAATAAGAAAGTTATTAATAAATGCAATACTAAAGCTACTATCAAACAACCTGATGATGGAGTTATTTGGGAAACTAGATATTATTATGGTGCTTATTTTATGCTTAAAGAAACAGAATTTAATAGTAGATTATTACCAAAACATGATAAAGGCTATGCACATTCATTATGGGAGAATTCAACAAAAAAATGTTCATTTTTAATGAAAGATGGTTCAGTTAAAAAATTAGAAGATTATTATAAATTTGAAGTTATGGTTGCTAATGAATTTAAAGCACCAACACCAAATTTCACAGGATATAGTTATGTGCCACTTCAATGTGTTATTAATGATTGTTTTGATGCTGGAATGACAGTAAATGAATTAAACAACCTTTCTAGTATTATTAATCCAATCGATAGATTATATGTTGATATATTCTTACCTGGACAAACTAATGGATTAAGATTAACATTTAGAGCTGCTGGTAATTATCATGATGGTCATTTTATTAGTTTGAATATTGTTGGTGAAAATGATACAATTGAAAAATTAGAATATATATGGGAAAAAGATGAAACAAAAAATGAATTTAGAGATATTGAACTATATTTAAAGAAAGATTTAACAGACCCTATTGATGAAATTAATTGGGACCCAACAACAAATGCATTTGATTATATAATTCGTCAACAATTTTATGAAATATCTCCAAATCCAAATGCTGCTACAACCCTTTATACTGATTATAACATTACATCTTCTAAAATTATCACCGCGGATAATATTACAACAATGAGGAGTGATTTAAATATGGTAACTAATAATGTTGATGTTATTGATTATGATGTAAAAGAATTAACAAGTAAAGTTGAAACATTAAATTCTGAAATGGCTGAACAAATATTAAAAACTCAATATTTAGAAAGCGATGTCAATCAACTTAAAGTTAAAGCAAATGTAGCATTAGCATTTGGAATTATTGGTACTGCAGGTGCTGGTATAAATTTGGGAATATCAATATCTAGCGGAGCTATCCAATTCCCAAGTTTTACTAGGATATTACGTGGAGGAACAATACAAAGATTCACTGGAGGTACTCAAAGACATTTAGTACCATATAGATTTGGTTGGTATACTAGCAATCCAGCTCCCCCAACACCAATTCATAATACACCTTTATTTATGACTCTTCAAGCTTCTGGTATGAATTTACCATCTGCTACTGGTACTTCTTCATTTGCAGATTTCATGGGTGCTGTTGAATTATCTGATAAAACAAGCCTTGCGCCAGTTTTAGGATGGTGTGAATCAAACCATTGTCCAATTAAATATGGAGAAATTGAAGATGAATTTGATGACCCTGATGAAGGAGTATTAACAATCGGTGCTTGCGTTGAATTATGTAATTTATATAGAAGTACATTGAAGACTCCATTTAAATTATTAGCAACTAGAATCAATGAAATA
>CATEWF010000095.1 GCA_949527715.1 uncultured Mycoplasmatota bacterium
ATAACAAAGACACTAAAATTAATAAAATGTTTTTAGGTACACCATCACTTAAGCATTTGTATGCTTATGCTTTTGCATGCAATGAAACAAATGCTTCTGGTGGAGTAGTAGTTACTGCTCCTACTTGTGGAGCTTGTGGAACAATTCCTGCTGTAATGTATTATGCTAAAAAAGATTTAGGTTTTAAAGATGAACAAATCATTAAAGCTTTAGCAGTTGCTGGAATTGTTGGTAATTTCTTTAAAAGAAATGGTTCTGTTGCAGGTGCTGAAGGTGGATGTCAAGCAGAAGTAGGAACTGCATGTGCTATGGCTGCAGCTGGTTTTGCTTATTTATATGGTAATGATATTGATGTTATTCAACATGCTGCAAAAATTGGTATCACTCATCATTTTGGCTTAACTTGTGATCCAGTAATGGGTTATGTCCAAATTCCTTGTATCGAAAGAAATGCAACCGCTGCTCATAGAGCAATAGAAGCTGCACAAATTGCTGCTTTGAATAAAGATGAAGAAGACTTCTATGATTTAGACGACATTGTAAAAATTGCTTATATTACAGGAAAAGATTTAGATCCTTGCTACCGCGAAACTTCAACTGGTGGATTAGCTAAGCATTTTAAACCTAAGAAGTAAATTAAAACACCATTAAGCGTTTTATTTTTTATATTTAATATTAATTAATAGCCTCTCAACCCGTAGTTGGGAAACTACCTTGCCGGATTGTATATGGTGCCTTACCTTGTAATCAATTTAATAAGTCTATAGATGTATGCGTTTCAGGAGCGGTACATTTAATTTTTCCATTATTAGTAGCAATATCAGCAAAAGCACTGCTTCCAATTGATACCATATTAAAATTACTTGTAAAATTTCATTCAATGTTTGTTAAACTAGAACAATCTCTAAATGCACATGAATTTATGTTTCTTAATTCTTTATTCAATGTAATAGATTCTAATGAAGAACAACTATCAAATGCTTCAATTCCAATTTCAGATAAATTATCAGGAAATACAATAGAAGTCAAAGATGAACAAACTGCAAAAACATTACTACCAATTGAAGTTAATTCTAAGCAATTAGAAAAATTTATCGAACTAATTAAATTACAATTTCGAAAAGCATAATTACCAATTGTAGATAATGTTTTACAATTTGAAAAATCAACAGAAGTTAATGATGAACAACCATAAAAAGCATTTTGACCAATCGAAGAACAATTTGATCCTTCGGCAAAAGCTATTTTTTTAAGATAAGTAGGAATTTTTGAAGCAGAAGCATCAGTGTCAAAAAAAGCATAATTAGATATATATTTAACATCGGACGGAATTCAAATAGTATCAAATTGTTTGTAATCATCGTAATGTCTTTCAAAATTTCTTGTGAATCCATATAATGTGTGGTCTTTTGAATCAATATCATAAACTTCTCTTGGAAGAGCATCTTCTGGTCAATAATCATCTTGTTGATCTTGAGAATTACAACTTGTAGAAATAATGGTAGCAGCTGACCCAATTGCAGATATACTTGCAAAGCAAGTTAAAGTTTTTAATAATTTATTTTTCATAATTTATTCTCCTATACAATATTTATACTTGTTTTTTTTTTTTTTTTTTTTGAACAAAAAGTTAAAAAAGCACAAAAAAATGTACCCAAATTGTTTTAAGCACATTCTTGTAGAATAAGTGATAATTTATGAGATTATAACTAATCAACTGGTCTTCAATCAGTTTGTGGAAAACTACCTTTAGTTCTAATTCATTCTAATAATTGTTGTGAAGAAGCAATTGAAGGATTTAAAGATTTAATTATTCCCGTGGTTGATGTATTTCTAAATTTAAACGCATCAGTACCAACACTTATATTAGTTTCATATTGATTAGGTAAATTTCATTCAATTTTAGTTATTCCACTATCTAAAAATGCATAATTACCAATTGTAGTTAAACTACTTGATAATTGTATTGAAGACAATCGATTAATATTGGAGAAACAAGCAATTTCAATTTTTTCTAAACCTTCCGGTAAGGTTATTGAAGTTAATGAATAACATCTATCAAAAGCTGCTTTAGAAAGGGTTTTTATGGTATTAGATAAAGACACAGATTTTAACGTTTTACAATATCTAAAAGCATATTCACCAACTGAAGAACAATTTGATCCTTTAGCAAAAGTTAAATTTTCAACAAATGACGGAATTTTTGTTCTATCTGTTTCTAGATCATAAAAAGCCTGATTAGCAACGCTTGTAACACTCGCTGGTATTTCTATAGTGTTACAGTCTTGAAAATTGTCTTTATAAATTTCAGAATCTGGATTATTTAAAAAATCGTCTTTAAACCCCATCAAAACATTATCTTGAATATCATAAACAGTTTTTGGTAATTTAGTACCATCTTCTTTAGCTCAAGTTGATGGTAATCCACCATGTTCAAGTAAATATTCGAGTAATTTATCACTGTCATTATCACCAATAGGATTAGTTACAGTAACTGTTCCACGAGTTGGACAAACACCACTAAATGCACTTTCACTTAATGATTCAAATGAACCATTTCAGCTATCTCATGTAATACTACTTAAATTAGAACAATAACCAAAAACATCAGCATCAATTTTTCTTAAACTACTTGGGAAAGTTATAGATTCTAATGAAGAACAACTATCAAATGCTTGAACTCCAATTTGAGATAAATTATCAGGAAATACAACAGAAGTCAAAGATGAACAGCCTTCAAAAGTATATGCATCAATTGTAGTTAAATCAGTAGGGAATGTTATAGAAGTTAATGATGAGCAATCCTTAAAAGCATAATTTTGAATTGTAGTTAAACCGTTTGGAAGTGTTATAGAAGTTAATTTTGAACAATTATAAAAAGCAAAACTACCAATTGAAGATAAATTTGTACAATTTGAAAAATCAACAGAAGTTAATGATGAACATTCTCAAAAAGCACTATCACCGATTGTAGTTAGACCACTTGAAAATGTTATAGATGATAATTTACAAAAAGCAAAAGCACCAACACCAATTGAAGAACAATTAGATTCTTTGGCAAAAGTTAATTTTGTAATAAATGTT
>CATEWF010000096.1 GCA_949527715.1 uncultured Mycoplasmatota bacterium
AACGAATTTACTGTTATATTTTTTCCGTTATAATCTATCATTCCAATATTAAATATATAACTAATAAATAGTTCACCATTACTTCCTTCTTTTATAGAAACACTATGTCCAGAGCGTAGGTCATCAAAGTAATAATTACCTGAAATATCTTCACCTGTTTCTGTAATTGTTGCTTTTAGTTTTATAATATATGGTTGAATCATCATTTCTTCATTACATTTAGTTAATTTTGTATATCCATTTTCTTCATCGTAAACACATTCAATTTCTTCATCAATATAATTATTTTGTAATATAACATCTTTGTTTACATAGTTCTCTGTTAATACTTCATTTACTTGGTCTATTGTAGCATATTCAGATAAATCAACATTAATAACATCTGATTTCATAGCATATTTGTTATCACTTTCTTCTTTAGTATAATATTTAGGTTCTTCATTTAATGATGAAAACATAGCAACATCATTTGAATGAGATTGTTCAGCTAATGCAGTAATCTTTTGATCTAATGCTTGAATATCTTGAATATAAGCTAAATCATTTACAGTATAATTCATTCTTCTAGCACAAGTATTCGATTCAATAGTTGCTCCAGTTATTCTTGTGTTTGTTTCAATCATAATTACTTTATCGTTTAATGTTATTTTATTTAAATGTTCAGTCCGAAATGTTTCAGCTGTTTCATCAATTCCTTTAAACTCAGTAATCTGATTATCTTCAAATGTAATAGAAAATATTAATGGATCTTCACCTGAAGCAAATACTTTAAATTCTATAACTCCATCATTAATTGTATCTTCTGCTGTTAATATTATATACTTGGTACGTAATGAACAAATTATATCATTAATATCATCTCTAGTTAAATCTGATTTCTTAACAAAAGTATCTGAATATATTTCTGAATCAATTTCTGATAATCTTGTTGCTAATAAATTTATAATTGGTTTTAATGTATTTCTAACTCTATAACTAATTTCAAACGCACTTTGGAAAGATACTAAAGAAGTATGAGGATTATATTCTTCTTCTTCATAACTTAAATCATTTAATTGTTGATTTTCTGATTTACACCAATTCAAAACACTAGTAATATCAGTTTTATTATCATTTGATAAAGCTAGAGGTACTGCTCCAAAATCAGCTGCAGAAATATTATCACTCATTTCTTCAGTTGTATCTAAAACTTGTGTAACTTTAATAACTGAACTAGCTGAACCTGCAGAACCTCCTACAAATTTAATTAAAGAACTAGAAATACTAATACCAGCTCTCATTAAATTTCCTAGCATTTGAAGTTGTTGAGTAAATTGAATTGCATTAACAGCTTGAATAATATTTTGAGTCTTTACTTTTAATATACCTACTTCATCATTTAATACAACTACTTGATTAGCAACTTGACTAAAGTCATAACTCATAACATCAAAATTATTAGTTAAAACATTTAAGTCTGACCTCATAGTTGTAATATTATCAGCCGTAATAACTTTTGAACTTGTAATATTAAAATCTGTATAAAGTGTAGTAGCTGCATCAGGTCTTGGAGAAATCTCATAAAATTGTAATCTAGTAATATAATCAAATGGATTAGTAGTTGGGTTCCAATTAATTTCATCAACTGGGTCTACAAATTCTTTACGTAAATAAAGTTCAACATCCTTTAAATTCTCATTTATATAAGTATCTTCATATAAATAAGGCATTGATTCAATTGTATTTTTAATTGGATTAATTGGAAGATATTTATTATCACCATAACCTATGCCAGAGCCATAATGTGTATCTAATGAGAAAGTTAAAATTGATTTTTCATATTGACCTGGTAATAAGAATTGAGCCTCAAGGTATCTAATTTCTTTCTTAAGCCTTGGAACTATTTTAGTATCTTCTTCCATATTAATACCTACGAATAATAAACCAAAACCAATTAAATCATATCCAAAAACTTCAGGAGTACTTTTAGCTTTATATGAAATAACACCCATTTTATATTGAGCCACAGGATGTCTTTCTAACTTATGGTCTACGAAATAAAATTCTTTAATAGAATCATTATAAAACTTCTCCATTAAATTCTCTGCATTATTTAAAACAACTTTATGAAAATTATCATTTCGCATTAATAAGAAACAGCCTTTAACTTTTTTATCTGATTCAGCTACATCTTTACATTGACAACTTGTTCTTAAATGCGTATGGCCTTGAATATTATTTCCAACCCATTTTAATTTCCCATCTTGATTCTTCCAAGTTAATAGCCATTTGTTACTAAAACAATATTCATTGAACTTAAATTCTAAATTTAATGGAATTGTATAATCTTCACCCATACTATAAACAACTTTATAATAATCAACATCATTAATTTTACATTCTGTGATTATATATGGCTTATATAAATATTTTACTGAAGATTCTCTTAATTCTAAAGCATTCTTAGCATCTATAATATCACATTTGATAACTGGTTTAGATGAAACTAATGAATCTTGTTTTAATAAATATGTAATAGTTAAATTACCAATTAAATATAAAGTATAAGGAAGAATTCCTAAATTCTTATCAAATGCTATTCCAATAAAACTAGTATCATAAGAAATTGTGCAATTATCTGTATTCTTAGTTATAACTGGTGAATTAATTAAATGGTTACTAACTTTTATTACAAATTCTTGAGTATATTTATCATCTGAGTCTAAAATATAATTATTTCGTAGTTTAAATTTAAAGATTTCAGTATCATTCTCAATTGCTAATATTTTTGCTTTTAATTCATCTGGAATTTTAATTATTAATCTAGCATGTTCAACACTATTTTTAGTATAATTATCATGTATCAATAAATCATTAGTAATTGTAAAATAATCAAATCCACTTTGTACTATAAAATCATTTGAACTTGTAACTTCTCCTTTTTGAACATATTTATCATCA
>CATEWF010000097.1 GCA_949527715.1 uncultured Mycoplasmatota bacterium
AAATGTATCATATTTCAGGTTATCGTATTACTAAAATCCAAGGTGAATTAATGTTAAAGAAATGGAATGAAGTTGAGAAACAAGATTTGAATGAACAAATTGAATTATTGAGAGAAGAAATTAAAAAAATTAAAGATATTATAAACCAAATTATTGATGTTATAAATAGTAAACATTAAGTCCTCCAAAAAGTTTCTCCTCCTTCTGTACACTGTACTATCATAAAAGGATGTTCATCAGGATAATTTTTTTTCAGATTATTTAAGTCTTTATAAGCATCATAAAAAGTATCAAAATCTAAATTACTAGCTGATTGAGAATAAATATACCTTATTTGTTGTTTATTAAATCCAGGGAATAAATATAAAGTAGTAATTTCATTTTTTACATGAGGCTTAAGACCTTTCCATCCTTGAATTAATAAGAAATAAGACATATTGGTATGTCTACATCTTCTAATTTGTTGACTAAAGAATGATTCTTCTGAAGAGAATAGTTTAGAATTACTAATATCATCAAATAATATTATGGTATGTAAAAACTCTTTCTCGAAATTCTCTACTTTTAATACATCAAATAAATCTTGTTTTAATTGTTCACTTATTTCATTTTTAGTTCTTTCTTTACGTATTTTATAATATGAATTTTTAGCAGTAATTAATTCATCTATACATTCTTCAGCATCTTTTTCACTAACAACAATATAAGGTATTTCTAGTAATGGCTTTAAAGTTTGGAAACTAACATCATATTCATCTCCATTTTTAGTGACATAAATTAATAAATGATGTGTGTTTAACATACTTATTTTTATTATTTCTTCTAAAGCTATAACTGTTTTACCTAAACTTTGTTTACCTACTATAACATTTACACTATTATACCTAGTTAAAATATCTGGATGAATTTCAGTAATTAAATTTTCTGTTGTCATTTTAGACCTTGCCACTAATTTTGCATTAATTTTTCTACGAACTTCATCTCCTATAAATTGTTCATCATCTGACATTTTTTTAAGTAAAAAAAACATAATCCTCATTCCTCAAATTCTCCAATATTTTCATTTATTTCAACGTTATTGTCATTACCACCTTCAAATGTACTGGCAGCAGCTTGAATAGCGTTTATTAACATAGCGGTTAAATCTTCTCTGAAATGCTGTTGATCATCTAATTCACCACTATTCATTTGAATTATTAGTTCATCAACCATTCTATTATATTCTTGTTGAATTCCTTTTCTTTTCTTAAATCGTTCTTGTTCTTCGAAAGACACACAATTATATTGCTGATAAAGTGGTTCTAGAATTAAATTCTCCCAAATTATAGGATATGCTCTATTTAGTAATCTAATCTTATCAATTGGAATTAAATCACTATAACCTGCTTCAACTAAAGCTTGATTTGTTAAATTACCAATAACATTTTTCTTAAATCTATTTAACGCTGAACTTTTACGCGGTGGTTTTTCGACTTTTGTTTTTTCCAAATCTTCTATTTTCTTTTTTAATTTCTTGTATTGCTTTTTATAATCATATTCTTCAGATTCTTCATAATCATCATAATCATCATAGTCACTATCTGAGGTTATTTTTTTTTTGTACTGCGGTGAGTTCGGCGTGTTGATTTCCTTCTAGTTGAGCTTCTAGTACTTTTCCTTCTTGCTGGCATTTTGATCGAATAAAAAAATTTTATTTTAAGTTTAATTTGGATTTAAGTTCAAGAGTATTTTGAATATTTGATGGGGTTTCATCTATATCAATTACTTCTTTAGGTTGAATTGGAATTAATTGTGATGGATTTGTTAAAGGTTTTACTCGTAATGATTGTTGTTTAAATTTATGATTCCCTTTTATTTCTGCTAACTTTTTATCAACACTAAATGAACTTTGTGAAGGTGGTTTAATATATTCTTTTTCTTCTTTAGCTGGGAATTGTCTAAAACTAGGCATTACCATTTGATTCTTTCTAGTAGGTTCTTCTTTCCTAAATTTAGCATTTGCTTTATTATCATAAATTATCAAATCATCTGTTTTTCTAGGAAAAGTTCTAGCACTTCCACTCTTAAACATTAAAGGTTTATTATTTTTACTCTTCCTCATTTTATGTAAATATCTATTTATACTTTCTGTGCTATATTTAGGTCTAGAAACAGGATGTCTATTAAAGATATCTTCATCATTCATATCTTCTTCCTCTTCTTTTTTAGTTTTTAAATTCTCTTTTTCTTTATTTATTTGATGTTTATTTTGAATGGGTATTGTTTTAGCTTTCCAAGTTCCTTTAATTAAATTATTTTCTAATGATTTGAGTGCTGTTTTTCTAGGTTCGTTATTTTGTCCTGATGTCAAGAATGATGGTTTTCTACGTTCAAATATATTTGAAGGAGTCTTTTCTTTACTTTCTGTATTTTCTTTAGTTTCTGTATTTTCAGTAGAAGGCTTAATTGGAATTGTTTCATTTGGTTTAATATTTGCTTTTCCAGTTAAAATATTTAATAATTCTTTATATTTATTTTCGCCAGATTGCGGTTTTGGTGGTGGATGATTTGAACCTAAAGGATTAATAATTTTATCATCTTTTACTGTTTCTCCACGTAATGCTCTAACTAAACTTATTCCGCCTTTTTGACCTTGTTCAATTAAACTTTTCATTCCTGCTTTATAGGTTAACGCCGCACTAGGTTTATTGCCTATTAATTTGTTTAATGGGTTATTTTCTTCCTCTTTCTTTTTCTCCTCTTCAGTTTTATTAGTAGTTGTATTTGTTTTAGTTTGCAATGCAGCATAACGTAATGGGGTGCTATTTCCCATTGCTTGATTACTACCACCGCCAGCCCCTTTTGATTTAGAATACTTTTCATTTTCTGCTTTTCTTGCTTCATCTGTTAAATGTTCAATTTTCTTTAATGCTACATCTATTTTATAACCTTTAAATT
>CATEWF010000098.1 GCA_949527715.1 uncultured Mycoplasmatota bacterium
TATTATTAATTATTAATTCTATAGAGCATATAAATATGTATGAATAATGTAATAATGACTGAAACAGAAAACAAAGTTTTTTTAATTCATGTTTTAGTATTTTCAGGTCATTAATATGTTTTGAGAATGATTCATTGGCCAAAAATCTAAAAGGTGTATTTTATTTCTAAAGAGTTATCTGCAGAAATCGATATCAATAATAAATTCAAAGATTGAGTATCAGTATTCACGAGTTCTGAGAGAAGTTTTCCATTTTCAAAGTAATTTGAGCATAGCTCAGTCATATTATTTAATAATACATAAGTTGTGAGTTTTTTATCGTTCACATACAGTCTGTTCTTATCGAATTTGCAACAAAATATCTTTCCTTCACCTATAAATTTCTCAAAATCTCTTGCTAAAAGACTATTGTATTCAAAGAAATATAATCTAAAAAAGATGACAAGTTTGTAGCATTAAATAAAGTAATAATGTTAATCTACATAGAATAATTGCCAAATAATTCACTCTAAACTATACTCAAAGAAAACTTTCATATCTTTAAAATGGCAATATTATAAGCACATATATAGATAATTTAACCATTGCACACTCAAAAGAAAGCATTTATAACAAATTCCAATATTTAATAAGTAGATTATTTAGTTTTTTGAATTGCAAATCCAATTCCAAAACCTTCTGGGCAAGCACAAGCGATCTACTTATATATAAAGTAAAAACTAATAGATAAACAATTCTTTCATAAAGATTCAAAAAGAAAACTAATATCCCACATTAATAAAAACAAGTTTGATAAGTATTTAGACAACTTATTATATATGCTTTTAGAAGTAAACGCTGACAACAAACTCAATTGATCATCAATCCTTCATATGATTTTTATCTGTATTTGCATTAATGAAAATAATCTTGAATTTTGTGTTAGAAGAAAAATAATTTTAAAAAAAATTCATAATGAATACATAAATAAAGACATTTATGTATTTTCTACAAATTGTTAAGGGAATATAAAATTATAATGATGAAAAGACGTAATATATTGATTATCTCCTTATGTGTTTCAATGAATAAGGTAGAGAGAAGAAAAACTAGCTAATCTATTGGCAAGTTTCATTATTATTCATGATTAATCTAGAACTAAATCAGGGATAAAAATAGTGTTTAATGTTTCAAATAAATTCATATATATAAATTTATTGCTTTAACCCGGAAAATACCTTAGATTAATAAATATTTATATATATCTAATGATTGCAATGAATCATTTGAAATCAAGAGTGGTGACTTTCCTATTTATAAAAACAATTATGCTTCATAAAATTATTTTAAATACTTCACTCATAAAATAATGTATCTTATGAATTTTGGCTAACATTAAAGGAATTATTCAATGTATATATTATAAGCATTAAAACTCTAAGATAATTGGATTCATTTTACTTTATCAAAATATATATATTAATTAATTATGTTAGTAGTTAACAGTAGGTTGTAATAAATTACAGGTCTACCCAAAAACCTTTCAGGCTTTTGAACTACTCTGAGGTTCTCACCCCATTTCTTTAATGAGGCCGTTGCCCAATTCACTTGATTCGCGACCTCGAATCTACAGCTTTTTTATATTAAACAAAGAGTATCTTTTTTATAGTTTTATTCATGATGAGAATACTGTTTGAGGAGCCTGGAAAATAATTTGAATAACTCAATTGATTTATATCCTTGAATCTGTAGCTTTTCTCTGCGTTGAATGTATGTAATAACATTTTTTAAACTGTTTTCGTGATTATAATTCGGTTTGTAGCAAAAGGAGAAGCTTTTTTACGAAAGAAACTATGATAACTAAATCTTTCATTTTCTCTAGATAGGGGAAAGATTGAACTTTTTAACGTCTTTATTCAAATTTAAGCTTGTATATTTACGATGAAAGAGAAAATAAGAATACAGTTTATAGTAGTCTACTTTTTTAGCTAATAGAAAAACATTTTAACTTTAATAATTAATAATATGATTTGGAAAAATTGACTGGAAATTGAATGGAACCGTTGGATAAAATTATTTATTTTCGCAAATAATAATGATTGGATAAATAAAATTTGATTTTGACTAGTTAGATAATTCTCTACAATCATCATTTTTTTTAAAAAAAGTAAGATAAGATAATTCTCTTAAAATATTTAAATTATCTCATAGATTTTTTTACGAATATAATTCAAAAAGTTAGTTCATCAGTTCAAATTAAAAAAAGTATAAAATAATTACGTAAACGATGAAAGAGAAAAGTAAAAACAAGGTTATCGAAAGAGATGATTGGTCACCGGCTGAAAGCTAATCTTGAAAAACAGTTTTGAAAAACTACTCTGGAGTTTCTTTTCGAAAGAAAAGCGTGGATGTTGCGTTAAAACGGTAAACAAGTTAAACAGTAGGGTGGAACCGTGAGAAATAAAACTTACCCCTATAAGTCAAGATTTTTGACTTATAGGGGTTCTTTGATTTTTAAAACAAATTCAAGGAACCTCTATAAGAAAAAAAGACTTAAATAAATTTTGTTTAGCCTAAGAAAATTAGGCAAAGGAGGAATTTATATGTTTAAAATTAAATTAGGCGGTGGAAGAACTGCAGAAGTTGAAGAAGCAATGTATTGGCATACAACTTCACACATTATGGCACAAGCTGTAAAGAGATTATATCCAGCAGCTAAAGTAACAATAGGACCATCAATTGAAAATGGATTTTATTATGATTTTGATGTAGAAAAACCATTCACAGAAGAAGATTTATTAAAAATTGAAGAAGATCAAGATGAAGTATCCAAATATATTGTACATGAAATCGGTTTTACTTGTTTTGGAATTCTAATGGATCTTTATCAACAAGATTTGGAAAAATATTTGCTAAAAGGTCGTT
>CATEWF010000099.1 GCA_949527715.1 uncultured Mycoplasmatota bacterium
ATCCTTTGTGTTATAAAAATATTAAGTGTTGCACTTTATATTTCAATTTAGAAAAAACAGCCAATTAAAGCTGTTTTTTACTTATTATTAGAATTATTTTCGTAATGTTTTTTATATCATTGGTCTTCGGTTAGACCTTCTTTTTTTGCTTTATTCATGTTAATGATTTTTTTAGTTAAGATTACTCCACCAAATGAACCTAAACCTAAATTTGAAATTAGAGTTGCAAACCCACCAACAAATCCTGTTCAGTTTCCTGAATTAACACCACCAGATACACCAAAACTAGATAACATTAAAACAGAATAAATAACTCAAATAAGGCACCCAAAGCAAGTAAGACCAAACATTAAAGCTGAAATTCCACGTGTATCATTACATTTAAGAGTCTTTATTGCTCCAGGCATGTAACAAAAGATTGCAATTGCAGCACCAAATAATGAAAATGCAAATGCTGCTCAAGTTAAATTTTCTGCCATAATTATTTTTTTCCCTTTTTGTCTTTTAATTTTTTTATGTATTTATTATAATAAATAACTTCTGACACACCTAATCTTTTTGCATGAACTACATTTCAAAGTTTAATAGACAGAATAGTAGTCGATAATAGTAAACCAACACAGTCATTAACTAGCATAAACACAATTCCAAGAGATCCTTGACTAATAAGCATTGAAACTTCATATGATATCCACATTACATTAGACATAGGATAAAACAAATACATATAAATAGAAATAGAATATGTATCTCTTGTAGTGACTGTCTTAATAAATTGAGGGACTAAGACAGTAATTCATATTATTGTTGCAACAAGATTGAGATAGAAAACTCAAGATAATGAGATCATTATTGGTTTTTCTCCTCTCTTTGTTTAACTATTTTTTCTGTGTATTCTCTTTCAGAGATCTTTAACTTTTTTGACCCAACTAAATTTTTGATTTTAATAATCAAAATAACTAATGCTAATCCAAGACAAACCACATTTAAAACAAGAGTAGGAAGATTAGCAAATAATATTACAGTTGGACTAACATCATTAGAGAATGAACCATTATTTAAATTTAGAAAAGCTTCATATGTATATCCAATAGATCAAATAACTCATGCTACACAACCAACGCAATAAACAATGTACATAGATAAAGATATCGATTGTGTATCTTTGGTTTTAAATACTTTTATTGATTGAGGAACACAACCTGCAATTCCAAATAAAAATGCAACTCAACCTAAAATGATTGAAATAATAAAACCTACTAAATCAGAGCTCATAATTAATTAGATTTTTTAGATGACTTCGATTCTTCTTTATCAGAAGATTCTTTTAAATCAACTTTTTTAGTTTTAGCTAATTCTTTTTCTCTAACGATTGCTTCTTCAGGAAGTTTTAAGTTCTTGTGAATGTAATCAATTTGAGATTTAACAATTGTTTCTAATAACAATAATGATTTAACAATTAAATCTAATTCTTTCTTGTTAGCAGAAATAATTTTCTTTGCTTTGTCATATTGAGTTTGAATAATCTTTTCAATTTGAGCATCGATCTTCTTAGCTGTTTCATCTGAATACAGTTTAACTTGTGCAGGGTTGACAACACCTTCACTAGGAATAAATTGAGTCATACCTAATTCAGTCATACCTAACTGAGTAACCATAGATCTAACTATGTTAGTTACTTTGTATAAGTCATTTGAAGCACCAGTAGAAATTGCATCTTTACCATAAATAACTTCTTCAGATGCACGACCACCTAATGTAGAAGTAATAATTGCAAGTAAATCAGATTTCTTTTGAATTTGAATTTCTTGTTTTTCGGGAGTTGATAAAGTATAACCTGCAGCCATACCGCGAGGAATAATTGTAATTTTTTCGACCACATCACTACCTGGTAAATGTAACCCAACTAAAGCATGGCCTGCTTCATGGTAAGCGATTTGTTTCTTTTCTTCATCAGTAATTACTCTTGATTTTTTGGCAGGACCAGCAATTACACGATCAATCGCTTCATCAATTTCTTCCATACCAACAGAAGACTTATTAAGTCTTACTGCTAATAATGTAGCTTCATTTAACACATTTTCAAGTTGAGCACCAGAGAATCCTGGAGTACGTCTTGCAATTTCGTCTAAATTAACTTTACTTGACAAGTTTTTGTTTCTTGAGTGAATTCTTAAAATAGCTTCACGTTCTTTAATATCTGGTAAATTAACTTGAATGTGTCTATCAAATCTTCCAGGACGTAAGATCGCATCATCTATTACATCTAAACGGTTGGTAGCAGCCATAACAACTACGCCAGTTCTTGTACTGAAACCATCCATTTCAGCAAGTAATTGGTTAATTGTTTGATCTGCTAAACCTGCAGAACCCGATACATCATATTTACCACGTTTAGAAGCAACTGAATCTAATTCATCGATAAAAATAATTGCAGGGGCAGCTTTTTTTGCTTTAGCAAATAAATCTCTAACTCTTTTTGCACCAACACCTACTAACATATCTTCGAAAGCTGAACCTGACACTTGAAAGAATGGAACTTTTGCTTCACCAGCAACTGCTTTTGCTAATAACGTTTTACCTGTACCTGGTGGACCATATAAAATTACACCTCTTGGAGTTCTTGCTCCCATAGCTGCATATTTATCTGGATTTTTTAAATAATCAACTATTTCAATTAATTCTTCTTTTTCTTCTTCAATACCAGCAACATCCGAAAACTTAACATTTGATTGAGCAATCTTAGCTTGTGATTTACCCATACCAAAAATTGAGTCTTCTCCACCCATAGCTCCACCTTGAAGTTTAGCCATACG
>CATEWF010000100.1 GCA_949527715.1 uncultured Mycoplasmatota bacterium
CCCAGCTCACGTCTTCTTTCTAACGGTGAATGGTCTCTCATAACATAAATTATAATTGTTTAATAACAAGATACCCAATAAAAGCCATGATATTACTTTTATTTAAAAATAATAAATACATGAATATATAATAAATTTGTTATTTATGTTTACTTTCGTTATAAGCAATGGTTAATCAATGTTTAAAAGTGTTGTAATATATTTTTGGTTAAAATAAACATAACTTATTAGCTCTATTTAAATTTCATACATATCACTCCACAAATGAACTAATCAAATAATTCAAAATAAGACAGCGGAAAGTATTTATAAGATCGTATAAGAGATGCTATTGAAAAATACACAGATGCACACAATGATAAGTTAAATACCCTTAAGATGAGGATTCAAGAATTAGTAAAAAACCCAAATCAAAATGCTACAGCAGACGTCCGAGCTAGCCTTTATATTTTGCTATTAAATATTATTAATGATTTACGTAACAGCATAAGTAATAATAATGAAAAGTAATCAGAGACTGGTAAAATCCTTGAGTGCATCAAAGAAATTGCATCCATAACAAAGGATGAGATTAAGTAATAATTTAATACCACTAACATATACCTTAACAAAATATAACTTGTATTGTACTCTTCCAAAGCGTTGCTTTCCTATAGCATTATTGGCCAAGTATTAAGTATGTTAAAAATTAATGGTTAAAACTATACGGTCAAACATGATGAGAGTAACTACTACATTTATCATTTAGAAATCAATGAAAATGGTATTTAGGTGCCATATGAAATAACTTTTTCTAAAAAATAAAAAGGAGCATTCTTTGGGGGCATTATGACTGTAACAAAAAAAAAATCAGAGGTTTAAAACACTTTATTTTAAAGCAAATACATCATATCCATGTAGCAATAACATAGACAGTCTATAGTCTATTTCATTATTAAGTCCATATCCAAATACCGACTAAGATTCTAAAGTTGAATATGATAAACCCATTGACTTCAAAGAGCTATTTGTTTATAAAGTATTTGACATGCTAAACATAGGGCCAAAAGTTCATTTCGCGATCAACAAATACCTCAAAAAAAGCATATTCATATTCACAGAAGACTTAAATGAAGGAAATAGGCAATTTAAAACAATGGACGCTATCGATTAATAGTCATAGAAATCTTTATGTTAATATTTAGAAGGCATTTACATAAATTATTAACTTTATTCTCAAAACTGTAAATACGAAAATATGAAATCTTTTATTGATATGACAGAAATAGACATAATAAATCGTATTTTTGATTTGAGCGACGCAAATGAAGGAAATTTCGGAGTTGTAAGTAATACAGATGAAACACAATAGCCAGGCACCATAAAGGATTAAATTACAGCTTAAACGTGGTGTTAACGCAATCAAGAGTTTAAGATTATAGATTTCTTAGTCAGAGGCAAAGAGAAATAAACTCAAATTGATCTAAATGATAAATAATATAACTAATGTGTTAAAAACGTTAACGATCCTTCTTATTCTTAGCATTAACACTCCGAGGAAATAATTGAATCTGATACGATGGATTCTAAAAATAATATTTATGAAAATTACTTAGAAGGCAATGGATAAACAAAATATAAAGCTAATAGTATAATGTACTTCGTAATTAATCGTAAAACCCATTGTGTATATTATAATGATGATGTCAAAATGGAGAAGAACTATTTAGGATATCATGCACTTAACTAATTTGATAAACGTATGAACAATTCTAAATTGGATGATTTACTTAACTAAGCAAAGGATGATTTATAAAGGTATTTTACTACTTTTGAAAAGGATATTTTGACGTATGTTGGCTTAACAAACGATGAACTTAAATAATAATGGCAATACATAAATGAATACATTGATGAAATATGTATGAATTACAATACTCTAAAAGCCAACATCGAGAAATATTAAAAATAAGAGTCAGCCTTAACTACTTTAGTTGAATAGTCATGAAATTGTTCATTAAATAGTTAATCATCACGTATAGTGGACTAATGTCTTCTTGCCATAATTTGTCTAGTTGTCTTTTAGCTGATATCTTTTTATATAGAGGCATGAGTATCTATTTTACAGTGAGTTCTATAACATTATGCCCCACGCATAAATGTAATATATATATAGATAGTGGAGTAGTTGCTTATGAAGGCACTTGGAATTGACTATATCAGGTAGCTAAGCCATACACTAGGATGAGTGCTCTTGTATAGAAAGATAGACGATAGCGTGCCATCGGGAAGCGAAGCTCCGAGGCCACACTGCGCTACTCGGCATGGGTCTGTTCCCAGGCCGGCAACACCGAAGGCCTTTACAACCATCCAGATATGTATATGCCAACGTGTTACAGGAGCAGAAGATATGCATTCTAATATAGCATTAGGTTACATATGGTTCATACAATAGCATACGAGCTTGCGTTCTGCACTTACTTATTCACCTACATACCCAAGATTTTACAAAAGGCGTATCATTAAATACTAATTCCCATTTCGACTAAATGATCAAGTAGTTATTTATATTTTTAAGCCAAATTATTATACTTTTATTATAATTGTTAATATTTTGCTTTAATTTACTAAACTTCTTCTCCCGGTACAAACTAAATCTTATTTAGAAATTACTTAATGTTCTTGTCGACGATTTAATCAAAATTTTAATTTTTAAACAAATAAATAACGGGCCCATAAAATCGAAACTCTGAATTGGTAGCTAGCATCGCTAACAATAATCTACTAAATTAGCTTACATCTCTATTTGCCGCTAGCT
>CATEWF010000101.1 GCA_949527715.1 uncultured Mycoplasmatota bacterium
TATTTAATTTTAAATTATTATTTTTTACTTATATATAAATAGTGGAATAATTTCAAAAAATTAATTTTATGATATTTATATTATCTTAAAAAGTTATCAATTACTTGAATTTCTTGCATAGTAATTTCTACTTTATCATTATCAATAATATCATTTAAACTTAATTTAAATAAATCCACTTCAATTTCAACGTTTAAAGTTGAGTTATATAATAATATTTCATCTTCTGTAAAATTTTCCGTATCAAAATTTTCTCCAAATAAACTTTCCCATCGTAAAAACATGAAATTATCAATTTCATCTAATTCATTTTTTAATTTATAAAGTTTATATGAAATATTAATAGGATAATTAACTTGTTGTTCATATAGTTTTGCTAAAATATTATTAAATAACATTATATCATATATTTTTCTTTTAACCATTTGTGAATTTTAAACTATTATTTCTATGCTAAAAATAATAGTTTTGATAAAATTATTCAATAGTAATATCTTCGTATTTATCCACTTCATCTTTAACATCAATAGGTATTTCACCATTAATAAATGTTTTATTTGGATTATAACCGATAAACTTGATTTGTGAATTAATAGAAGGGTCTATATGATTTACAATGATTTTAATACTGTCATTTTCTTTTACTTTAAAACCTTTGTCTATGTAATATGGCATATCATTTACTGATAATCGTATATTTCTCAAATTATAAAGTTCTGTCTTTTCTATTACAAAATCAGTATCAATTACGAATTCAACTTTATTGTGATACTCTTTTAAATCAATAGTTAATTCAATTGATTTATAGCCAACTTTATCTTTAAAATATTCATCAATATTAATTTCTGGTTTTGGTCTTTTTGTATCTCCTTGCATAAATAATTTTATTCTTTTAGGCTTCTTTTCTACTTTAAAATCTTCCTCTTTGATTATATAAGCCATCGCCTTTATTATAACAGTTTGATTGTAAAACTTACGTTCAGAAACTGTATATTCTGTATTATCATTAATTTCTTCCAATACCATTGGTATAAAGTGTCCATTTGGTCTTATATAACATTGTCTTGATTTAAATTTAGAATTTATAAGTTCATTGAAATAATTTATATTTTCATATATGTCAGTTATTATACTAATCCTATAAGTTAAATCTACACAATATGGTTGAGACATTGAATATATTTCATAAGATTCTTCGCCATTATCTTCTAAGACATCTCTTATTAATAAAGTATATCTTTGG
Organism: uncultured Mycoplasmatota bacterium; assembly: GCA_949527715.1. GTDB lineage: Bacteria > Bacillota_I > Bacilli_A > Mycoplasmatales > Mycoplasmoidaceae > Malacoplasma_A. The sequence goes on from CATEWF010000101.1 coordinate 1,244, forward strand.
TCACCAGGTATATTCCACAAACCACCTTGATTCTCACCTGGTTTTGGATTGTTTTCACGATTAACGGTCTTAAAATTCATTAGTAAATTACCATCATCATCCACATGACTCCAAGATTGAGAATATTCACTAAAACGTTGATTACTATATAATGTAAATGTTGGAATATTTTTACCATTAATGCTCATTTTCAATTCATCTGAAACGAATTTGAAAAATTCATTATCTATATCTTCGTATTCTAATGGTTTAGGAAATACAGTTTCTTTATTTAAAATAGTTTTTCCATAACTCTTACGTCTTGGATAACCATATTCCGTATCTTTTAATTTAACCGTTTGTATATATTTTTTTGGTTGACTTGTTCTTGCCATAACATAATTGCCCTAAATAATTTATTTATTGATTTAAAAGTATTATTTTTATTATATATATTCATATATATATATATATCTTGATTTAAGATTGATGTTAATTTAACATGTTCATCAACAAAATAAAACATTTTTATGTTTTCATTTGTTTCTACAAGCAATTTTTTCATCAATACCATTATAGTTTACTCTTGAATAATCATAAGTATTTCCATGTATTAGTCTTGCTCTTTCAATAAATTTTTCAGTAGTTATTATTCTTTTTTCTTTATTACAATATTTACAGCCTCTACCATTTAAAAAATTAACAACTGAAATTTCAAATTCACCATGTATAGGACATATTACTTTAATTTTAATTTTATTATTAAAATTTTCTAATAAATTTATGAATTGAAAATTATTTTGTGGATACACTTCTGATACTCTTTGTAAAAAATATTTTTTAGTCATATTAATTATTTTATATCTTATAAAGACAAATAGTCTGCAAAATATTTTTTGTCATTAAATTGATGCATTATCTTCCATTGAATTCACTCTCTACAACTGGAGCACATTCAATAACCCTCCACGCAGTTTTATACGAACCAATATGATGACTATTTGAATAGTTTACTTTATCATCATTTGTAACAACAAAATAAGCCATTCGATTTGTGTCTATTTGAACTCCAATATAATCACCTCTACGAATATTACAATCATACTTTTCAAACATAAATGTTGGTATAAAAGCCTGTAAATTACCACTTATTGAATATACAGCATTGTTACTTTGACCATCATATGATTTTGTCTCACTATCTTTTATTTCGTACATACAAGGCAGTTCTTTCGGTGTTTTGTATCTGATATTTTGTTTACTTTCTTTATATGTTGAGTGAACATTAGTTTTAGTTCTATCAACTTCATATACAACAATGACTTGATTTAAATCTTCTTCAATAAATTCTTCTAATAATGAACATTCATATTGAAAATCTTCCTCTGAATAAAATTTATTATTTCGATTTATTGGTGATAAAATTCCTTCTGCCATAAATTTTTATATTAAATGTTTATTATATAAATAGGTATTTTATTTGTTAATATTAGTAAAAAATTGTATATTTGTATACAAGGTTTATATG
>CATEWF010000102.1 GCA_949527715.1 uncultured Mycoplasmatota bacterium
AACTTATCTAAATGAGCACGATTTTGTACAACATGAAGGCATAGCAATTAATGATGAAACAATTGATAAATTTATTTCTCGATTAATGGAAAAAATGACTCCAGAATATTTTAATAAAATGAATTTTTTATCCTTTAATAAAGAAATGACAAATAAACGACCAGTAATTCCTAATTTCATAAACAGCATCGAAGCGTTGAATGATATGCGCAATCGTTCATATGCAAGTTTAGACGAGCAAGGATTTAAAAAGAAAGATTTAGGCAAAGCCATAAATGATATGGCATTTTATCGTGAACAAATGGCAGCAATAAACCCACCAAAAAAGCAAAAACAAAATAAATATGGTAATGTTGGAATGGATGATTTAGTTAAAATTGTTTCAAAATTAAAACAAGATGTGAAACAAATAAGAGACACTCAAAGCGTTGTTAGTGCTAATGAATGGATTAATAGACATAAATATAATGATCTATATGAAGCAGTAGGAAAAGATTTAGATGGTGACGGTACACCTGAGGTAGTCGTTCAAACAATAAAAGATAAAAAGCCTGTAATTGTTAATGGATTTACAACTGTTCCGTCAATGTTTCCATATCGTAATTCATATTATAGTGCTTATCCATCAGTTGATGCACGAAAGGAAGCACATAAAGCCGGCATTAATTTAAGGAAATACGTTAATAACATTTATAATCCAGAATATGATGAAACAGGACGTAAGGTTGTTAATTATACAGGTGAGGGCTGGAATATATTTGAAAATGCTATTAAAGCTGCAGGAATTGATGAAAAACATTTAATAAAACCAACTAAACGTTCATCATATCAAGCCTTCGTTTCTCGTTGCATTTCTCCAATATATCATGCCGTCCGATATATAAATAATGCAAAATTACCATTTACATTAACAGCTATGGCTTCAGTTATTTGGAATCAATTCGCATTACTCCCTGCAATGCATTATGTTTATGGTGGTAGTGTTCAAAATGTTAGTGACGATCAATGGAAAAATTTGAGAAATAAGAAACCGGTTAAACAAGCGATCGATCAAATCGTACACGATTATTTAGTCAATCCTGTTAAAATTGCTGATTTCGTTCCTACTGTTTGTGAAATGTGCAATCAATCCGGTTTACCTGTACAACCAGAACATATACCATTAGTTACTAAAGCAACATTCATAATTATTGAGCAAGGAATTGATGTATTACCACCAGATCCATCACAATTTGCGGAATGGTTTAATCAAACATATCCTAATCATACGCCGGCAATACAAAATGAACAACAAGAAGCAACACCAAAAGTTGAGGAAGTGTTCGATTAAATTTTATTTCTTATGTTTTGTGAATATTATTTTTCATTAATGAGAAAAATGAGGTGAAAAAATAAATTTTACCTTTTATTAAAAATAGAATTTATTATTGAAGAATAAAAAATAATCATGACTTTGGAGCATATAGTTAAAAATTGCGTTATGAATTCATTGAAAACCTATGCAATGAGCAAAAACGAAAACCTCATATCTGAAATACATCCTGAAGTTAATATTAGACTCAATAGTGTTAACGTTGTAGTTGGAAAACAATCATCCGGAAAAACAGTGATAGCATTGAAGGAAATAATAAAATTGGGGGTATTAAATACTCATCACTTATTCGTTTATGTGACCAAAGATGGTCAAGAATCAGACAAAACATTTTTAGCATTGAAGCCACTTCTAATGATTCCATATATTATCATTAGTGAAAAAGAAGCGGTGGAATTCATGAAGGATTTAATTTCCGCCAAAAATTTATATTACTTAATCAAACGTGAACATTTAGAGGACAAAATCGATGAGCAACAAAAGAAGGATATGTTTCAAATGTTAGCCATAAATAATTTTGATAAAAATATATTACATACTATAGTATTATTTGATGACATTTCCAATAGTAAATTATTTTCATCAGAGGAATCATATTTTAGCCAATTGATCCGTCGATGCCGTCACGTAAATACTTCTTTCTTTCTGTTAATTCAAGGATGGAAAGGATTGAAACCACACGTAAAAAATGAAATTTCAACATTATTTATATTTCCATGTTTTAATAGGCAACAATTAAGATATATTTATTCACAATCTGCAAGTAATTTATCATTTGATGACTTTTACGAAATGTACACACAAATTTTAAAAAGAAAGACTGATGATAATGAAAGCCATCCATATTTGATCATTCAGTGTTCAGAAGGGGGAAATACATTTATAGAGTTGGACTCTTGAGCGTTGCAGCAACTTTGTTGCATGAATGAAATGATTTTATTGACTGCATCCCTTATTTCTTTTATTTCACCTTCAAGTGAAAGAATTTTATTTTGTAATTCATTTTTTAATGTTTCTTTATCTTCTTTTTCCGTCCATTTCTTCAACATTAGCACACCCTTTATTTTTGTGATTCTGTACCCGTCGATGTGGTACATCTTGTTTAGTTTGTGAGTCGTTAATACGTCCACCTCTTCCTGATGTTTTGAATACCATAAATTGAACTCATCAACTGTTTTAAATTCCTTTATGTAATTTTTAATTGGTTCAATTACTTTTAAATCCATTTATTATTAGATAAAAATATTTATTTTTAATTACTGAAAAATAATAATTCTTAAAAATGGATCCGTCAATACTGGTTTTCGGTTGTCTCACAATTATTGAATTCATTAATTTAATCATTCGCATTGTTAAACTTTCCCCGACATCATCAAA
>CATEWF010000103.1 GCA_949527715.1 uncultured Mycoplasmatota bacterium
CAAACGATTATGCTATACTTGTAAGTGGCGTAAATTAACTTTTACAATCTATTATTTTAAATTTTTAAAATAATCAATAATATCTTGTTTGTTTCCGTTATATTTCATTAAGAATGATCCAGAAACAAATCAATCTGCATAATGGTAAGTTTGTTTTAATACATCAAAATTTACTCCACCATCCAATTGAATAATTAATCTTGAATTTAATTCATTTTTAATTTGATTAAATTTTTTAAGATTATCAATAGTTATTGGCATAAATTTTTGTCCACCAAAACCAGGCTGAACACCCATAACAGTAATTAAATCAGATTGTCTTAAAATGTCTTGATATTTAGAAATATTTGTATCTGGTTTAAGAGCAATACCGGCTAAAATGTTGTGATTTCTAATGAATCTAAAAAGATCAAGAGTCTCTTTTTCATCTATCGGTTCAGCATGAAAGGTAATTGCTTTTATTCCTTTATAAGGAATAAATTTTTCAATTCATTCTCTTGGTTTTTCAACCATAAAATGGATAGTAATTTCAAAACCATTTTCATGCAATAGTTTTAATCATTCAGTACCAAAAGCTGTATTAGGAACAAAATTATTATCCATTACATCATAATGGATTTGTTTAATTCCAAGCTTTTTCATTTCATCTAATTGTTCTTGCATATTAGCAAGACTAAATGAAAGCAAAGATGGTTCAAGAATTTTATTCATGATTATTTTTCTTCAATATCTTCAACATTAAGCATGTTGACAATTGATTTAATCTTTTCATTACGGCACATAATCGTAACAACATCACCTAATAAAAAGACTGAATCTTTTGCTGGAGGAAAAATAATTTTACCTTGACGTTGAATCATAATAACAGTAGCGTCGTATTTAATTTTAAAGTCAAGTTTTTCAAGAGGTTTGTTAATAATAGCTTCATTATTGACAACACCTTTAATTCATGAAAAGCCTTCATTAACTGCATAAATATCAATACCAATGTTAAATAATGCTTGAATAGCTACACGGTTTGCAACTTCAATATCAGGAATAACAATTCTTGCTATACCCATAGTCTTTAAAACTCTTTTATGGATTGGATTATTTGCTTTAGCAATAATGTCTTTAATACCAATTTCACGTAAGTTTGCACAAACCATAATTGATTCTTCAATACTTGTGACACCAACAATTACTGTTCTTGCGTTTTGAACACCAACTTCAACTAAAGAGTTAATGTCTGTTGCATCACATTTAAATGCAACATCAAATATTTTTGATGCTCTTTCAATCTTTTCGCTATCTTTATCAATAACCATTACGTTTTTACCTGCATCATTAAGTTTGGTAGCTACTTCGTTACCAAATCTTCCTAAACCAATGACACAATAATCATTCTTCTCTCTCATAATTTCTCCAAAATTAATAACTTTATTATATGTAAGAAAATACTAAGATATATATAATTAATAAATATTAAGAGTTTATGTCAACAAGAGATACAAAACAAAATTCTCATAATATTGAAAACATTAGCAAGAGAAAGCATAAAACTCTTTCTAAAGTTTTAGGAATCATTTTTGGGCGTACAGTTCCTCAAAAAATGTTTCGTTTATATTTTTTGTTTATCATTTTAGGTGCAATACTATTGTATTGCCCATTTTCTCTTCAACATGGTTATCAAATTCAAATCGATCCATTAAAACCAATGTCTGGTGATAATGTCAGAGAATATAAATTTTGAGATGCTCTATTTATTGCTTGTAGTGGTTTTAGTGATACAGGATTAACTCCTGCAGTTATTTCAACTTCTTTTACTGTTTTTGGTCAAGTAGTTTTAATGTTGTTAATTGAAATTGGTGGAATTGGTTTGATTTCAATTTTCTTTTTAGTATGAAATTTATTTAAGAAATGAAATAAAGTTGATCTTAACCAAATGATCATGCTTCAAGCTGAAAGAGGAAACGAAAAACTTGGTAACTCTTTTAAGATGGTAAGAAAAGCAGTTTTCTTTATCTTAATTTGAGAATTAGTATTTGGCTTGATTTATTCAGTTTGAATGTATGCTGTTCCAGCATATGAACAAGCAAGTTTCATTGGTGGGAATTGTTTAAGACCAACACACGATACAACAACATTGTTACATTGTTATCATAATTACGGTCAATGTTTATGGATTGGTATTTTCACTTCTATTTCTGCAATTAATAATGCAGGATTTGATATTTTTCAAGGTACTTCCTCATTAGCTTCATATCGAAATGATTGAAATACAATATTTCAATTATTTATTATTGTTGAAATTGTTGTTGGTGGTATTGGTTATCCAGTTATTTTTGATGTAATGGAAAAAAGAAAAAATGCTAAAAAAGGAATAAAAACAAGAACTTCTTTGTTTACTAAAGTTGCATTATGTTCTTATTTTGTAATTGCAATCATCGGTTTAATTTTTGCATTTAGCTTTGAAGGTATAGATGCAAAATTTAATACAGATGAATATTCGATATTCACTGACCCAAATACTTATCATGAGTTTGGAAAAGCGGAAGGATGAAATAAAACTTTTTGCATTTTCTTTAATGTGATGACTACACGATCTGCAGGTTTTTCAACACTTGATCATAATTTATTATGTGCAGGTGCTAAAT
>CATEWF010000104.1 GCA_949527715.1 uncultured Mycoplasmatota bacterium
TGATGATAAATATGTTCAAAAAGGAGAAGTTACAAGTTCAAATGATTTTATAGTAGAAGAAGGTTTTGATAATCTTTCAATTAATTATGGTGATTTTATAATTGAAGAAATTAATTATGATTCAAGTGAATGTTATCGTTATCATATTAAAATCTCTGATGAACTATTTCAAAAGTGGAAACAAATTAAAGAAAGAACAGTAATATTCAAAATAATATTACGAAAGAATTATATAATTAATATTGAAGGAAGATATATTAAAGAACTAGAAATATATGCAGAGAATTATAAAGTATTTTGTCCTGCTGTTGTTTATATTGAAGATTATAAATGTTGGAATGCACTTATTAAACAATCTACTGATTATGTTTTCATTTCATTTGATAAACAATTCCCAGAAAACTTCTTAACTATGTTTAATAATGGTGATATAAGTATAATTTATCAATTGCCTAATAAATCTTTAACTAGTACACAACCAGTTGTTAAATGTGATATTATAGAAGCTAAGAATGCATTACGATTACATGAGAGTAACATTCAATATTTATATAGACCTTCATTCATTTCAACTGAAAAAGTTCAAATTAAAAATGGTGATTCAACTGAAGAAGTAGAATGTTATAAAATGGTTTATCAATATCCTGAAAGTTATACTATTCCTGATTATCAAAGTTTTAGTTTTACAGAATATTGCTTTGGAAATAAATGGTCATTTACTTGGAATGCAAACAATAATACTTGGGATGGATCAAATATACAAGGAAGGTCAAATGGTAAAATTATAAATGCTAAAAATCATTCTTTTGTAACTAAAATTTATGGTGAATCTGATCTTACAGTAAATGGATGTTGGTTGTATTGCAAAGCTGATGATTGGAATAAACATTTCTTTACAGATTTACCAGACTTAAATGATAAAACAGTAGGTGGTGTTATGTATTGTTTATGGGTTAAAGGTAAAAAACAAACAAATTTGAAATTAAAAGATGGTAGTATTGTAAATGGTGATACATATGGAATTGAAATTACTAGATGTAAAGATGCTAATCCTTCAAATGCTTTCTCAGGTTATGAATCAGTTCCTTTTGTTTGTAATCTTACTAGGTCTGGAACAACAATTGAAACTGTTAAATTAATTGATGAAATTTATTATGATTTAGATGTAAATGATTGTCCTAATAGATTTAGTTTTAAACCAAGATATGAAATTAAAACAGGAACTCAACGTAGATATATTGATATTGAACCAATATTAGATACTTGTGAAATTATTAATATGAGATATTCTAAAGAACCAATTAATAAAAGTGGTAGAGATATTGTTTTATATTTAAGGAAAGATTATACTAATCCAATTGAAGAATTTAATTGGGATGAGAATACTAATCCATTTGAATATATTGTTAAACAACAATTTTATGAAATATCACCTAATCCTAATGCAGCTACAACACTTTATACGGATTATAATATTACAAGTTCTAAAATTATTACAGCTGATAATATTACAACTATGAGGTCTGATTTAAACTTAGTAACTAATAATGTAGATGTTATTAATTATGACGTCAAATCAATTCAAAATAGTTTTGAAGGTTTTAAGAAAGATATGTATGATATTAGAGAAATTACTAATGAAATTGAAAAAGATGTTAATGCTTTAAAGTTCAGACAAAATATTCAAATGGTAGCAGGTCTTGTTGGAATGGGTATTAAGATTGGTCCACAACTTATTAGTTTTGCAAAAGGTGGAATCAGTAGTGTTGCTAGTGGTGGTTCAATATTTGGAAATTTCTTTAAAGGTGCAAGAAGGTCAATTGGAAGTGCAGATGGACTTGAATTAGAAGATATTTCTGGAAATGTTAGAAGTTTTAGAAGTAGTGGAAATGATATAAATAAAATTTTAACTTGGTGTGATTTAGAAGATCAAACATTAGACGAAATAACATGTGAAGAAGATGTTGATGATCCAACAACTACCAGTGTTTCATTTTCAGGCGCTTTACAATTAAGTTATCAAGTTAGAAATACTCTTAAACCTATTATTAAAATATTAGCTGATAAGATTAATGAAGTTTCAACAGATTTAGATTCAATAGATTTTAGTCAATGTGTTCAAAAGACAGAATTAGTTAGAGATGATACGATTGATATAACATATAGACTTGACAAAGAGAACAATAATGTAATATTTGAAGCTGAGGATATTATTAGTGATGGATATGTAGTATTTATGGTATATGGCAATATAAATAGTAATAAAGTTAGCACTGTTAAAAGAATATTTATAAAAATTGTTGATGGAAATATAGAAGAATATAAAGGAGTTGATAAAGATTTCGAAATAGATGGAAAAATAATTAAAGGTATAGGGTCTAGTCAAACATTAGTTGATAGCTATATGCCTGATATAACAAATGATGAAAAAACTATAACTATAGAAGTACAGAATGAATATAAAATAGCTGGTATTAAAATAGAGCACAACTCATTTACAAGGCATCTAAAGTTTACAACAAATGATTTAGCTTATACATGTGATATTGAAGCTTTAAATAAGAAGATTGATACATTAGCTGAACAATCTCATTCAAATGATGTTGCTATGTTTTCATCATTAAATGA
>CATEWF010000105.1 GCA_949527715.1 uncultured Mycoplasmatota bacterium
GGAATGATGATGATTATATTTTATTTAATAAAAATATTGACAAAATAGAAGGATGCCGTATTGATAATGACTACTTTGACATGTGGAAATACTGTCAGTTTTATTGTGAACAAGATGTAAACATATTAAGAATAGGTTTTAATTCGTTTAGAACTGGTTTCTTGAAAGAATTTAAAATAGACCCTTATAAATTTGTTTCAATTAGTTCTTTAGCAAACGAAGTATTTAATCAACGTGTTTATTATAATAATAATTTATTTCAAGTCGGTGGAATCGTTCGAAAGTTTTGTTCACACGCAATTTATGGTGGAAGGTGCATGACTGCTTATAATAAGAAGTGGCACTCTACTAAACCTTGTTCTGATTTCGATGCTGTCAGTCTATACCCTAGTGCAATGTCTAGACTTTATACTGTAAAAGGTGTACCTCAAGTTATAGAAAAAGAACAACTAAATTTAGACTTTCTGTCGAAACAAAGTGCTTATGTTGTTGAAATAAAAATAACTAAAGCTCATAAACATTATCCTTTTCCTTTAATCTTGCAAAAAGTTAATGGTCTAAACTTGAATGATGATAATATTACTAGCCCAATTAATATGGTAGTAGATAATATAACATTAGAAGATTTAATAGAGTTTCAAAAGATTGATTTCGAAATAATTCGTGGTTATTATTGGAATGGTGAAAAAGATTATACCATTCAAAAAGTTATAAGAAATATATTTGAGAAACGTAGAGAATATAAGAAACAAAAGAATCCATTAGAAAACTTATTCAAATTAATTATGAACTCTTGTTATGGGAAAACTATTCAAAAACCTATTGAAAAAGATTATAAATATTTTAATGAGGGAGAAGATTTAGATAAATTTTGGGTAAAGAATTATAACAAAATAATAGAAGATATTTCTGTTAATAATTCAAACATTCATGCTGTTAAATGTTTAAAGCCAATTGACAAACATTTTAACTTTTCTTTACTAGGTATTCAAGTTCTTTCAATGTCTAAACGTATTATGAATGAAGTCATGTGTTTAGCATTCGACATAGGATGTCATATTTATTATCAGGACACTGACAGCATGCATATTGAGGTAGAAGATTTACCAAAATTACAAGAAGCTTTTAAATTGAAATATGGTCGTGAATTGATTGGTAGTGATATGGGTCAATTTCACTCTGATTTTCCTACAATTAATGGTCATGATGAAATGCCTAAAGCAATTGAAAGTTACTTTTTGATGAAAAAGATGTATATCGATAAATTAACCGATTCTAGTGGTGAAATTGATTATATGATAAGAGGCAAAGGTTTGACTTTAAATTCAATACAATATGCTTATAATCAAGAATTCGAGAAAAATCCTATGAAACTTTATAAATTTTTATTTGAAGGGCATACACAAGAATTTGACCTTACACAAGGTCAACCTTGTTTTAGTATGAACAAAAACATGACGGTTAGTACTTTGAAACACTTTAAAAGAAAAATTAAAACAGATTACGAAGAAGGAAAAAGAGAAAAATACTTTGAATATGCTAAATAAACTTTTTTATTAAAATTTAATTATTTATTTCTTTTTTGGTGCTGGAACGTTCAAAGCATCTTTAATAGTTGCATTAACACTTTGATTAATTCGTCTTTGTTTTCTTGCTGGACATTTATTTTGTACAAACTGCATTGTATTACCAGCTGTTGTTTGATATTGAGGGTACAGGCTTCGTTGTTCAGGAGGAATCGGATTGACTGATATGAAATTAAAGTGTGGAGGTGGTGCTTGTTCTCTTTTTTCTCGTTTATTTAAGTAGCTTAGTGTACCTCTAGACAATTGTGGTGGTTGCATCTGATTAGATCTTGTTGAAGGTTGTATCGGCATTTCGTTTAAGCACAATATTATCGTTTGCCGTGGTTGCGGTGATTGTGTTGTAGGTATCGGTAGTTCATTTGATAATATTATTCTCATTTGTCCTGGTTGCATTTGATCAGATCTTGTTAAAGGTTGTTGTAGTGGTTGATTTATTTGTGGTATCGGTATTGTGTTTGAACAATAAATAGGAGGCTGTTGTGCTGGTTGATTTATCTGAAGTGTTTGTTGTGGATTTTGATTTTGATCTAGATCTTCAGATGGAGGTTCTGATATTTCGTCTTCTTCTGAATTTAGTAAACATTGTAATACTGGAAAGATTGTACCAGGTTCGATGTGTTCATTTATATCTTCGATCAGATATTGTTTTTCATCATCCGAAAGGATTCGATACTCTCCTCGTCTGATTAAGTTCTGAGAGTGTTGTGTCAAGCTATTAAACAATTCAGCGTAGTAGGGATCGAACTGGTTCTCGTTCAAGGGATCCATTAAAAAAATAATGAAAAATACGTTATGATTATTTTAATTGAAAAAGTTGATATAAATTTTTGGGCCGTTTATTCACTTCATTTTTTAATTAGTATGGAAGAAGCAATTGCTGAAGCATTCACTAAAACAATTGATAACATGCTACGGCTTATTGAAAG
>CATEWF010000106.1 GCA_949527715.1 uncultured Mycoplasmatota bacterium
TTACAAAACGAAACATACGAGCCAGTGCAATTACAAAACGAAACATACGAGCCAGATCAAATATCTATATCAGAAGCAGTACGTAAAAAAGTATCTGAAACATTATTAAATCAAAAAAATATTATATCAGGTTCATTTATAGATGAAATTCATCCAGATATTAATGTTAGATATAATTCTGTAAATGTAATTGTAGGTAAGCAAGGTCAAGGAAAAACTGTTATTGCGTTACAAGAAATAATTAAAATAGGGTTAATGAACACACATCATTTATTAGTATATGTTACAAAAGATGGATGTGAAAATGATCGATCATTTCTAGCATTAAAGCCATTAATTCAACCACTAATACCTATTGTAACAGTTAGTGAAAATGATGCGCAAAAAGTTATCGAAGAGTTGATTAAAACAAAAAATGATTATTATAAAATTAAAAACAATCATTTAGAAAATGAATTAGCAGCAGCAAAAATAACTCAAGATGATATACAAAATATGTTTGCTAAATTATATATAAACAATTTTGATAATGAATTTTTACATACATTAGTTTTATTTGATGATATAAGTAATTCAAAATTATTTGTTAATGAAGGATCTTATTTCTCACAATTAATTAGACGATGCCGACATACAAACATGACATACTTTTTACTCATACAAGGTTGGAAAGGATTAAAGCCGCACATTAAAAATGAAATTGCAACACTATATATTTTCCCATGTTTTAACAAACAACAACTCAGATATATATACAGCCAGAGTGCAACTAATTTAAACTTTGATGAGTTTTATGCTGAATATTATTCAATGATGCAACATAAAAGTAAAAACCCACAATCACATCCATACTTAGTTATACAAGTAGTTGATGGTGGCGCTACATATGTTGAAATATAAGTGTTATATATTAGCTTTGTGACACTAAATAATCTCTTACACTTTGCAATACTAATTTAATATTTTTTATTTCATCATTCAGTTGCTCGATATCATTTTTATATTCAACTTCAAGCATTTCAATGCGCTTTTCTAAATCAGTATTATCATTATCAGTGTCGACAAATTGTCTCAGCTTCGCGTCATTGTCAGCAGTTTTTGTTTTCGCTAAACTCTCATTAAATTTTTTTAGCATCAACTCACCTTTTATTTTTGTAATACGATAGTTTTTGATGTGATATAATTTATTCAATTTATGTGTTGTGAGCTTATCCATTTCATCTTTATGTATTTTATAATATAGATTAAATTCTTCAGGCGAGATAAATTCTTTAGCATAATGTAGAATTGGCTCAATTATTTTGATTTCAACTGTTTCATTCATTTTAAAATAGCAAAAAAAATCATTAAATATATTCGATTAATTTTACTTACTTTTATTTTTGATTGTAATTTTTTGAACGTGTTTAAACATTTTTATTTGCATTTATATCGATTAATTATACGAATTTTATTTTATTTAAATTATTAATCATTTGCTGTCGTTTAAATGCATCCGTTTCAGGTACTTGTCGCTTTTTCAAATAATCATCAATTTTATCACTAACCGAAATAGTTTTATCAGCAGCACTACCAGCAACATCACCTATATGTTTAATCATCTCACCTTTACTACCACCTATTAAACCGCATGCTGTTTGTATCACTGGTGCTACTACTTTCTTAACAACATTCCCAACTTTTTTTGCAACTGGTATTACTTTCTTTGTTATAAAATTACCTACTTTTTTAACTATGTTTTTAAGCCAACTTCCAAAAGCCATATATTTTGATTAAAGATAAAAAATGTAATAAGATGTTTTTATTTTTTTATTCGTTTCAAAATGACATATCAGAACGCGCAATTTAAAAATACAGGCAATGATGAAGGTGATGTATTAAACTTTTTTAATGATACACTACGAAATTTAGTTCAAAAAAATGGTGGCGATAATACATTTTCCTTTGTAACAGAAGAATTTCAAAACAAAGATGTGCCGATGCCAATAGGATCAAAAACACGCATGAAATTAACCCATTCAGGTCATACAATATCACAAATCGAAAAAGGTTTTATTAATATGAAAGTTAATTTTACAGTAAAATTGCAAACACCAATAGCTACCGGCGATATATCAACAAAAGATACATTAGGATTAAATCGTATATTTATTGGCTTTAAAGATAGTGTTGAAATTATACAAGACTGCAGATTTTGGATTGATGGTAAATTAATCGATACATATAGACAAGATGAATTAATCAGAGAATCATTCGCATATAATTCTATTCGAGCATATGAAGCTAAAGTAGCATCGCCACATGCACATTCATTATGGCAGAATGTTGCAAATTATTTACCATGCAAATGTGGAGTTTATATACCAATTTCTAGCTTTGAAAATAATGCAAAAGTTAATGTTGAATTAGAATTAATCATACCATTTACAGATCAATTAGCATTACAAGCATGGAGATTATATCCAAATCGTATATTAGGTGA
>CATEWF010000107.1 GCA_949527715.1 uncultured Mycoplasmatota bacterium
TCTTTTATTATCAAGGTGAATTTATACCTGTTACTTTGAACATGGTTTTATATCATGCTGATAACTTGAGAAGTGAAAACAATTTAAATTATGGACCACCAATAACTAGAGAATTGCCTATTGAATCTAAGCAATTTACATTTGCAGATGATAATATTAATTGTATTACATCACATGTTCTATTTCATGAAGGTGCTCATTTAACAGGATATTATGGAGATGGACAAGGTTCAAATTTTCCAATTGATATAATATTTACTACACAAGGTATATATAACGAAAATGAAAATTATTATATTCATTTATTAAATACAGATGGATTACAATTTAGATGGGATGAAGTATCTGGCGCTATTTATATAATGGAAAATCTTCATTCTGTTACAATTGAAACAGCAGATTACATAGAATATGATAGATTAGCTTTAATTTCAGAATTAGAAAATTATATTCCAACTCAACCTGGTAGTGGAATTAGTAATGACCAATTAAAAACAATATTAAATGATTATGCTTTGAAAACTGAAATTCCAACTCTTCCTGAAAATATCGTTATGATACCAGAATTAGAACAATTATTAGATAATTATATTCTAAAGAATAATATTCCTGAAAATATCGTTCTGCATCCAGAATTAGAATCAATTTTAGGAAATTATACTTCGAAAGCTGAAATTCCAACAATTCTTCAAAATTTTGTTAGTAATGAACAATTAGCAACCGAATTAAATAATTATGTTAAAAAAGGTGAAACTACAGAAACTCCAACTCAACCTGATAGTGGAATTAGTCGAGAAGAAATAGATGAAATAAAAGGTTTAATTAATCAATGTAGAAAGTATGATGATATTAGTTATGGCGAAGATGATCAACTTGCTTTGCATTCTCATGTTCAAACAGCAATAGATAATATAAATGCCTCAATTAATGATCGAAGAATTTATAATGATTTAACATATAATGGTGATCAAATTGCTTTACAATCTCAATTAGCTAATTATAGGCAAATTAATGATTTAACATATAATACTGATCAAATTGCTTTAATTTCTGATATTCCTACAGATTATATTAAAGCTGGTGGAAACACAATTAAAAATTTACAATTAACAAGTAATGATGATTTAAGTCATTTTATAAGGTTTTCAACAAATAGTCCATCACCAATTTATATCAATTATAATCAACCTGGAAATGTTATTAATCCAATACTGATTTATAATACTAAAATAAATGATGGTGATCAATTAAATTTAACAATTGGGAAAGATGCTATGCAAACAATTAGTTTACAATATGAACATCCTGATATTGGTAGATTATGTGTAAAAAATAATGCTATAATTACATTTGATACAAATGAAGTTCTATTAAATAATCCTACAACAATTGAAGGAGATTTAACAATAAATGGAAAATTAAATAATATTGATATTGCTGATTTTGTTACAAGAGATGAACTTCCAGCAACAGTTGATTTAGCGTGTTATGCGTTAAAAGATGATGTTGTTAGCAAAAATGATTTATTACGAGAAGATAAGATTGATGTGTTTACAAACATTGATAATGAAAATCATGTTTTGAATCTTGAATTTGAAGATATAATTTCAAATGGTGAAATAATATTCAAAACATTTATCAAAAATAATTCAAATCAAAAACAAAGAAAGTTTTATATCAAAATCGAAAATTCTAACATCACAAATTATAAAGGTGTTGATGAACAAATTATTATTAATGATATTACTTTTCAACCAATAATTGGAAGCGAACAAGATAGAATTAATTATATGCCTAATGCTATTTTAAATGAAAAAGTAATTAGTATTAATATCAATTCCAATTATATTATAACTGGAGCTATAATAGAACATTCATCATGTGTTAGGAATTTAGAATTTACGATTAATAATTTAGCTTATATGACAGATATTGAAGCATTAAATAAAAATATTACAGCTTTAGCAGAACAATCTCATGCAAATGATGCAGTTGTTTTAGCTTCATTAGAAGAACCGGTTGATTTAACAGATTATTATACTAGAGAAGATTGTGATACTAAATTCGCATTAAAATCTGATGTAATTAATGTTGATATAAATGAATTTCCAACAATTGATGAAGTTAATGAAGCATTTGATAAATGTAGATTGAAAGATGATTTAAGTTATGGCGAAAATGATCAATTAGCATTAAAATCAGAAATTCCAGAACAAGTTGATTTATCTAATTATTATACAAAAACTGAAATTCAAGAAGATTTTTATACTGTTGAAGAAGCAGATAATGAATTTGCAAGTAAAACAGAATTAGCCAACTATGCTTTGAAATCAGAAATTCCAATAAATCCTTTAACAATTAATGAAAATTATTCATTATTTTATGATATTAAGGAAGAAAGTAATAGTATAAATAAATCAGGTTTTCAATATGAT
>CATEWF010000108.1 GCA_949527715.1 uncultured Mycoplasmatota bacterium
CAAACGATTATGCTATACTTGTAAGTGGCGTAAATTAACTTTTACAATCTATTTTATCAATCTTTCATACATAATCAGAATACTCGCACTCAAGAAACGTTTATTTATATAGCATTATTTATTTGCTAATTTTAGGCTTTTGTATATGTGCCAACAACTACTGATTAGTAGCAGATACTTTAACGGTTGGAGAAACAAACTTTATTCTTTGATTTTAATTTCCGTACTATATTTAGATTAAGCTCAAATTGATCACTTTTACGGAAAAAAGATTAAAGCTTGATGATCAAATCACAAACCTGAAAAAAATATTAAAAAAATGCTCGATTTAATCAGGCATTTTTTGTTAATATATTTTTCCGTTAGATTTTTTATATTTTTTGTATAAATCAATAATTGGTTTTTTATCAATTGGAATCAGTTTTAACACTTTTTTATCTTTACAACCATCTTTGATAAACCTGTAAATGTAGTCATCTTTAAAACCAATTTTAGCTGCGTCTTTGTAGTCAGCACTGTAATAAACTTTTTTAATATTTGCTCAAATAATTGCGGACATACACATTGGGCAAGGGTAACCGGTTGCATATAATTCGCATCCAGATAAATCATATGTTTTAAGGTTTATACATGCGTCTCTAATAGCTTGAATTTCAGCATGAGCGGTTGGGTCATTAGCTCCTGTAACTTTATTAACCCCCTTACCTACTATTTTGCCTTTTTTATATATAACTGCACCAAATGGTCCGCCTATTTTGTACTCTAAACTGCTTTTATTTATTTCAGCAATAATATCATTAATTTTCTTATCCATATATTAATTTTATATCTAAATGATTAAAGAAAATACATATATGAAATAATTAATAACTAATAAAACAATGTTCTAAAAAAACAATTTCACATTCCGAGTGTATATTGTCAAACAATACATAACAATATAAGAGGCGAATAATATGGCTATTTATGTATGTGATTTATGTGGATGAGAATATGATGAAGCAAAAGAAGAACCTTTTGCTAATAAACCAGATTCTTATGTTTGTCTTGTTCGTCATGCAAGCAAATCACAATTTTCTAAATTTAAATATAAAGTGCAACACTTAATATTTCATTTTACAAAAAAAGGCCCTGATTAATGATGGGCTTTTTATTTTAAATAATCTAATAGTTTTTGATACGTATCGTTTGGTGATCTAACTTTTTTTATAATAACTCCAGTTTTAACAACTGGCAAATCATTCCCACTTTTCGAAAAATTATCACCAAAATAAACTATTTCCTGTTTTTTTAGTTTCAATTTTTTCATCAATGAATTAATAGCAAATTCCTTTGATATTTTTTTGTCACTTATATCTATTGATGTAAGTCCACCTAACCTAATAGATAAGTTTGGGAAATCTTTTTGCAATTTTTTCTTAAGTAAAAGTTTATTCTTTAAATTTTTCTCAGATCATGTTAATTTACTTTTGTAATTAGCTTTTTGACCTAAAGCAGAAAATGTTATTTGTGCTCCCCGATTTTCCACAATTTTTCCTACTGGCTTATTACATCAAATATTTAATTCAAGACAATAGTGCTTAATGGCATTTAAAATTTTTAAGTATTCTGATTTAGATATGTCATTCACTAATTTTTGTTTCACAAATCTTCGGTTTTTATATTCAAAAATCTGTGCTCCAGATAATGGAAATATAATTATTTTATTCATATAAATTGTCGGTAAATGATCAATAACTTGCTTTTTAACTTGATTAAATTTACCACCGGTAACAATGCAAATTAAAAATCCACTCTTAATTAATTTTTGAAGCAATTTAGACATTTGCAGTGTTATTGGTGATTTAGATTTTGTTAAAGTGTCGTCTAGATCAAATGCCAAAACTTTAACTTTGTTTTTCATAAATTAAATTGAACTTTTTCATTTGATTTGGTGATAACTTTTTGGCTCAAATTGTTCATTCTAGTAAAAAATTACGTGAAGAATATATTTTTTTACCACCAACATTGTAAATCATCTTTACATTAGCTTCATTACATGCTTGAAGTTCTGGGACATTTTTTTTATTTCTATCTCCACCATTTGCAAAATATAAATCAGCATCAGGAAAATCTTTTCTGATTTTTTTAATTGTCTTTGAAACAGTTGCATCTTTATCAATTGATAAATAAACTTTACTAACATTTTTAATATTTTTTAAAATGCCCACTCTGTTCTTTTCATCCATAAAACACATGCCACGTTTATTTATTAGTTGTTTTTTATTGTTGACTATTACTATAACCTTACCTAATTTAGCAGCAGAGTTAATAATATCAATGTGTCCCATATGAATAGGTGCAAAGTAACCTGATATTATGTAGAATTTATCTTTCATATTTTTAAATAATTATATACTTTTTAAACTAATATATATATATATAT
>CATEWF010000109.1 GCA_949527715.1 uncultured Mycoplasmatota bacterium
CAGAGAAAAATTCAATTTAGTATACTTTTTTATGATTCACAATCAACGCTAGATTCTAGCGCAAACTCTGATTCATCTACTTACATAATATGCGAATCTGAAACAACCATTGAAACTACTTTAGCAGTGGAATCGGATTTGATTTTAAAAGATGCATATATTCAAGAACTTACTCTTGGCACGTTTGATGAAAATTTGCAAACTTTATTAAAAATACATGAATTTTTAGATAATCCTCAAACCAAAACTACAATTGATGAAGCTTTTGATAATGCAGATGCGTTATTTCAAGGCAATACAGTTTATTTGGCTGTTGATTATTTTTCACAAGTTTGCAATGTGTTATTAGATATAGCTTGCATTAGTCCTGCGTTTTTCTTTTTGGATCTTGGACTTGGTGCATATGATTTATTTAATGCACACAATGCAGAAGAACGTTATAAGAATATAAACAAATCATATAATGAGCAAAAAGATGCATATGATGAAATCATTAAATCTGATGATTATTTACAATTAGATCTACTTTTTAGATCAAACGATGTTAATCTTTATCAAATTCAAAGAGATACTCATAATAAGATGGACGAACTTGGTATGCTTGTTTCTTCTAAAGATAGCATATATGATTTCTCGATTAAGGATCCAGAAACACTACTTAATGAATTAAAAGATAAATATAAAGTTTATTCTTTAGAAGAATCTCTTGAAGAGTTAGAAAAAAACGAATTTAAATGATCTACGTATCTTGTTAAAACTTTAAAAAAATCATGACCAGAACTTGTTGAAATACTAAAAAACATTACAATTATTTTTTCTTATGACAAAGCTATTGAATTTAGTACAAAAATTGAACGTTTAGATACTATTGTTAATAGATTTGATTTTGTAACAACCGGATTAGCTGCTGGAGGCAATAGTCCATATGGGGGAATTGTACAGAATACTGTACAAGATATGGCTTTTGAACCAATTGAATACATGTGAAGAGATAAAGCTTTTGATTCATCAACTTCAGTTTCTACTTTAATTACACTTGATGATTTTCGTTCTAATTTTAGTTATGACAATTTACTTGAAGTTTTTACCAAGCACTTTCCTTCGTCTCAAATATTTACTGAAAATCAAATTAAGAATTTTGCTACACGAATGGCCAATAAAGTTATGAACGATATAGGAGATATATCTGATGCTCTTAGAATTGAACAACCTTATTTATACCGTTATGCTTTTACAAAATCAATATATGGTCCAATCTTTACTGGCAACCATTTTAAAATTGATACAATGCTAACTAACTATCTATTTAAGGGTGAAAATTGTTTTAATAGTGCAGATTTTATTCTTTTTTTTAAAAATACTTGTAAAGTGAAAGTTAGGGAAAATGTAAAAACAAATATTTCACAACAACTTTATCTAATGTTAAAAGATAAACCGTCCAGTAATATCATTACTAATGATAC
Organism: uncultured Mycoplasmatota bacterium; assembly: GCA_949527715.1. GTDB lineage: Bacteria > Bacillota_I > Bacilli_A > Mycoplasmatales > Mycoplasmoidaceae > Malacoplasma_A. The sequence goes on from CATEWF010000109.1 coordinate 1,464, forward strand.
AAATTTCGATTTAGTTGTAGATGAAATTTGCAATAATCTATATGACAAATCAATAGATGAAATTTGTGATATTCTTTCAAATATGTCAGATATCGAAAAAGAATTGATGCAAACTCAAATAGCCACTTCAACACCTTACGCAGCTTTTGATAATAATTTAATAGGTGTTAGAGAAGATGGTAAAGCTGTTAATTTTACAAAACAAATAATGGATGATACATCAACTCAATACATAAGAGAGTACTTTTATGCTGATGGTTATGATTACTCTAAAGACTTTCTTGATAACGCGACATGTTCAGAAACATTTGAGCAATTAGTTGGAGAGAACACACTTGATAGAACAACAAAAATTTATATGGAAAGAAACGCTGCTAAAGCTATAGATATTCAATCTGCTGCTAGAACTAAAATTACCACATTTAAAAAAACTTTTAAGATATCAATTAAAAAAACTCTTGCCAAAATAGTTACTCTTCAACAAAATGATTTAGTGAGTGCTGAGAAATTAATGGAAAAACAAGATTTGAAAAGTATTAAAAATATTATTAATAATCAAAATCTAACTCATGAAGAAAAACTTGCTCAATTAAAACCATATGGTATAAAATATAAAGAAGTTTTTAAAGAAAGGACTAATCCTTACGGGATTTCATACAATTCAAATTTAGAAGTTACTAATATAGCAAAAGAATTTTGTTTAAATAGATTATTTGTAAAATATTCTGGACAGATTATTGCGACTACATTAGTTGCGGGAATAGTTGTTATGCTCATGCAAAGCGCCATACAATACTTTGATGACATGTTTGATGTGTAAGGTTTTAAGTTACCAAGTTATACTAAACCAAATTAAAACTTAATAATTATTAATGCACATTAATATATATATATATAATATATAGCATGGTAGGGCATTATGAAATTCAAAAATAAAGCTAATCTTTTTGT
>CATEWF010000110.1 GCA_949527715.1 uncultured Mycoplasmatota bacterium
CCAAATTTTTATTGTTAAAAAACCTTATAAAAATATTTTTTGTTTTTTATTTAATCAGTTAACACTTCATAAGCAACTACTTTAACAGGTTTTTTATCAATTTTTCTTGCTTCACGATAAATACACTCAAAAGCACCTTTAATTTCACGTATTCTATCAATAGCGATTACCATTGGAATATCAAGAATTTTAGCAATCTCTTTCACACAATCTATGCTATAAGCAATCTGTATGAAGTTCAACTTACCTCCACGCTTACGTGGGAGAAGAATTACGTTTTCTTTTGTACCAGAAGCATATAGAAATCTTTTTGAAGGCATAACGATGTATTTTGTATTTTATTAATTATCTATCAAATTTAACTCATTTCTAAGTTCTCTTTTGGCAGTCTGACGTTCACTCTTTTTATCTGTCATTGTTATGAAATATTCACCAAACTTACTTGAATAAACTTCTTCTCCATATCCAATAAAATTCTTTCGTCCATAAGGTTTCATTTTAATCTTTCGTTCTCTAAAATTCCGATATCCATCTTTAAAATACATATAAAGAATGCGTCTTGGATACTTCTTTCCTCTAAAAGTATGGTGTCTTTGATGCTTTGACCTTGACATAATTAATTAAAATTTTGTTTTAAACATATATTCTTCCATTAAAAAGGCTTTCTTTATTTCTGGATTTTTATATATGTATTCGGCATACAAATCAGGATTATCAGCAATTTCCATATCATCGTACTTATTTTCTTTTCTACGTATATCAGACAATGCATAGTGTGTAAAACGTAAAATATCAAATCCTGACATGGTACGTTTCATTCGTTTAAAACCCAAATCATTATTTTCTTCTATATTATAGAAACCATTATGAGTGTATATTTCCTTAATAACTTCGGTGATTTCAGCAATATCTCTATCATCTATTTCAAATTTTATATTTTCAAATGCTTTATTCAACAAATACATTAACATATAAAATTTATACTTATCGTCTACTGCTACCGTAAATTTAGTACAATCAGTATTATTTTCATCATAACAATCATATATCCATTCTTGTTTGAAACCTTCGGCATACTTTATCTGATTATTATCAATGCCATAACTAAATAAATCTTTATAAAGATAGCCCACAGGTAATGGTTTAGGTAATTCAATACTAACAATCCATCCATAAAAATTATCACGAGCAATAATTTTTATGCCATTTCTCATTACAAAACCATATACAGGTAAAACAATTGATTTAGATATATGACTGGAAATAGAAAATGCTGGTACATGCAAAAAATAAGCACAAATAGTATCTCTGATAAAACATTCTTGACTTACCGCATCATTTTTATAAATCATATTATCAGATATGCTGTCTCTCCTTTGTCCGTATAATAATAACTCATTCATATTTTATAATCTTTTAATTTCGCAATGCAAAGGTAATATTATTTTTTGGAATAACCAAATTTTTAACGTTAATAAAAACTAATAATTTTTATAAACGGATTCATATACGATACTATCATTACTTTTACCAATGGTTCTTTTGAAAGAAGAATTTCCACTTCTAATATATTGATGCTCTTTATATAAATGAATTGGAACGTTATATGTATTATCTACTTCACCACTTATGCCATCATAAGATAACAACCATTTAATATCTTTATCATTTAAATATTGAAGATTATTGAAAAAGAAAATTTGATTTATGCCACCGTAATACATACCTTTAGTATTTGCATATGGTGGATCTAAATAAAGAAAATCACCACGTTTAGCATTATTAAAAATAATAGAATAATCCGTATTCATAAATGTTACATCATATTTATTAAGCAAATCTGACCATTCATCTATTATTTTAGACAACTTATCAGGACGAATACCATCTCTTGTTATGTGAAAAGAATTGTTAAATTCACCATTTTTATTATATCTTGGCATACCATTTGTAGTAGTCCGCATAATAAACATGAAATCACAAGGGTCATGTGTCTTATTAAAGACACTTCTAACTTCTTCAAAATATTTTCTTTTCAAAGACCTATCATCAGTACTATTTAATTTTTCCCAATGTTTATCATAACTTAATATTACTCGTGAAGGATTATTTTTAATTTCATTCCAAAGGTTAATTAAATCCTTATTAACATCTGAACAGACATACTTATCCACATTAATACCACTTTCTAATAAACATCTAAACATAGAACATCCACCACAAAAAGGTTCATAATAAGTATTAATATTTTGTGGAAACATCTTTATTAATTCAGAACTCTGGCTTCTTTTGCTACCACTCCATTTTATAACGGGTTGAAACATATTTTTATTATTTTAATTAATAAAACAAAGATACGTTTTTCAACGTAAAAATACAAATTATTAAAAGATAAAAT
>CATEWF010000111.1 GCA_949527715.1 uncultured Mycoplasmatota bacterium
TGGTGAAGTTATTATTTCAACATTACAACGCTTACTCTTCTCTGTGTTTGTCATTTACGTCAATGCTGATAGCACAGAATATAAAATGTTATGTGCCGTGTATCTAAATCATTTTTTCATTAAAAGGTGAATATATCCATTGTAAGAATCGCTTCAGAGAAATCTAGTAATTGACTTTTCACATCATTTAAGCGCGCATAATTTGTCTTTTTAAAAACATAATTTTAAAAACGAACTCAGCGTGGTATAAAGCCAAAAAATATGGTTATTTATGTTAAATATGGCTAATAACAGTGATATAAAATTTGTGATTTCTATAATTTTATGCATTCTGCTTAAATAGGGTGGCATTTTGTATCTTATTTTTTATTAAGACGTTGTTTAATTCACATACACCCTTATGATTAAGAACAGAGCTATGTACCAAAAAATTAATTCTCTTGAGTAAATTTTTGACCACACCGCACATAAAATATGAATTACGTCAATCTGACAAACGAGCAGTACCAAACCGTCTTGAGGATTTTCATAGAATATCTATAAAAATTAATAAATAGAGTTGATAGGAGAATAAACCAACGTATAACACCTGAATTTGTCATACAGTTGATTTTATTCATGTACAGATCCAGGTATGATAGAATGAATACCAGCATGTTTGCAATATAACTACTAAATTAAAATATGACAAATTATAGCAAAAGAGTATTGAAGAGTATTTTATTTGGTGAGAATACACTAGGCTTGCTTCTCAGGCATAAAAATGTAAATTAGCATCCTAGGCATGCAAGGAATGCTAGAAGGATAAGCCTGATTAGAGGAGGAAATATTTATTAGTTGATGATGAGGAGCTTGTTGAGGTTCCATTAAAGCCTCGAAACAAAGTAGGAACTAAGAAAATAGTAAAAAGCATTCAATAAAAAAGCAATAGCAATACTGAAATGTTACAAGGAATTTATGAGGTGGAGATAGGAATGGCCATTAGTTAAAGAGTGTAAATTTGACAAACAAAAAATTGATGAATTCTACATATAAAATTAAGATAATGAGAATTTAAGCTTAAGAGAATAAGCGATAATTAGTCTATACAATGAATACATAAATTATAATAACACTAACCTTACCGATAAATACAACTCATATCAGCTCATCCAATATCTGCTGGCAATACCAGACACAAAATTTGAAAAAGAATTTGAGATTAAATATAAAGAGGATTTAGAGATGCTAATTAAGTTTGTTACTGAAAATACTGTTGCTAATCTAAGCGATCTAAAGATGAAAGCTAGCATCACCAAGCACGTTGAATGTAGCGAAATTTATTTTAACTTTTCAGACAATTTTAAAGTAGAAGATATACCAGATGATGATATTATCAACATGCTAGGTAACATTGAAAATAGGCTATAATATTTTTATGGATCAGAGTATGTAATAATCCGGAGACTGTCAGACAACAATATCAGGACGTGCACTATATAATGGAATAACAGTAATTAATAATAAATAGAGGACATGCTTTAAGAATGCAATGATGGGAATGTTTATGACGTTATAATATCTTCATTTTATAAATACGAAAACATCAAAAACATCAGGATGAGGTATCTGAACTATATTAACTTCGGATGCAATATAGAATTAACCCTGAGCCACCCAGAAGACCTTGTATCGTTATCTATAATAAAAGTTAAAATATCGAACATGAACAAGTCCATTAACCTCAGGAACTTTTACAGTTAATAGAATACATACAGAAAACAAGATATTGAATAGTTACATAATCTTAAGAGATTCTATAGTGAAAAAGATAAATATGATAATGAAGGAAGCTGTTTACTAGAAGATCTATTCAAGAATAACAAGCTGGAATACGTTTATATAGGTGCTGGAAATAATATAGAAGCTCGAATGTTATTAAGGTAAAACATCGAAAACCTCAGATTCATTAATACAAATTATAATAACATAAAATTAGACATAAGCTCTTGTTGTAATAATATGGATAATTTATTTGATTTGTTCGTGAAAAAGTATGTATATAAATAAAATGATTATTAAAGCTTAGACTTCTATAATAAATAATGGATAGCAAAGCAGATAACAAGAGATTAATATATTAAATATAAGTAGCTTACTTTTGGCCATGATCTTTTTGACCCGCTAAGCTAGAAAGCAAGAATGATGAACATATTGTTACAGGACCATATAAAATAAGAATAAGAATAAATGCTAACTTAATTAATTTAAGACGTGAGTGAATACCAGACTGTAGCCTAATTAGATACACAGAAAATGCTTGATGT
>CATEWF010000112.1 GCA_949527715.1 uncultured Mycoplasmatota bacterium
ATATAACTTTGTTGAAAAAAAAAAAAACGAGTATACTTATTAAATATATAAAGACTAATATGAATAAGAAGTTAAATAAGAAATTATTGAATTTAATTGCATTATGTAGCGGATTAACTGCCACAGTTGCTCTTGGAGTAGGTGGAGTAGTTTACTCACTTAGACAAGAAAAAGATGGTGGTGATGAACCTGTTGATCAAAACGTTTTACCAGATAGTGTTTACATTATTAAAAATAATGTTTTGATGGGTTTCACTAAAGAATTTTTGGCCGATCCAACTGCTTATGACATGTGCGATACTATGGAAATTCCAGCAAGAGTAACAGAAATTGCTAGTTATGCTTTTTTTGATATTCCTCAATCTGGTGATCCAGGCTCAAGAATCCCATCATTTATTACAAAATTAACTCTTCAATTGGTAAAGGTGCTTTTACTGAATCAGGATTAACTTCTGTAGATTTCCCTAGTACTTTACAATCAATTGGTTATGGTGCTTTTCATAATTGTTTAGCATTAACTTCTGTAAATTTATTAAATTGTACTAATCTAACAAAACTTGATGCTTTTAGCAGTTGTAAAGCGTTAACTTCTGTAGTTTTACCAAATAGTCTTACTGAAATCGGTAGGTATGCTTTTGATAGTTGTTCAAAATTAACTTCTATAAATTTTCCTAGTAGTTTACAATCAATTGGTAATGATGCTTTTTACGACTGTTCATCATTAACTTCTGTTGACTTATCAGAATGCATTAATTTAAATTCAATTTCTAATATGTGTTTTAGAAGATGTTCATCATTAACTTCTGTAAGTTTTCCAAGCAATTTACAAACAATTGGTGAAAATGCTTTTGATGATTGTTCAAAATTAAATAGTGTTGCATGAGATGCATGAAATGGTAGCATAGCATTACAAAGTAATACATTTAGTGGTGTTTGTCCTGATGGTGGAACAGTTACTGTCACTAACCCTAGTGGACATGATAGTGATGAATTACTTCAATATTTACTTGATAATGGTGGTTTACCACAAAGTTGAGCTAAAGATGTTGGTCCGGAATTACCATACAGTGTTTATGATATAGATGATAATGGTGTTTTATTAGGATTTAAAGATGAATTTTTAAACGATTCAACTTCTCCTATTTATAAAGACAATTTCCGAGATTTTCACACTATGCAGATTCCAAAAAGGGTTAAAAGTATTAATGAGAGTGCTTTTTATAACGGATCAGAATCAACAATTCCAGATTTTATTGAAAATTTAACTTTTGCTGAAGGATCTGAATGTTCTTCTATTGGAAATCGTGCATTTATAAATTGTTCATCACTAATTTCTATAATTCTTTCAAATAGTTTATTTGCCATTGAATATTCTGCTTTTTCTGGTTGTTCTGCATTAAATTCAATTGATTTTTCAAAAGCAACTAATTTAAGTTCAATTGGTAGTTATGCTTTTTTTTCGTGTTCAAAATTAATTTCAATTGATTTATCAAACTGCACTCTTTTATCCTCAATGGGGGTTTCCATATTTTGCGATTGTAGCTCGTTAACTTCCATAAATCTTCCAAATAGTATAGATAAAATTCAAGGTGGTGCTTTTGCTAACTGTTCAGCATTAAATTCAATTGATTTATCACATTATAATAATCTATCTTCAATTAATTCTTGTGCCTTTGAAAGATGCACATCATTGACTTCTGTAAGTCTTCCAGAAAGTTTAGAAGAAATTGAATCTTCTGCTTTTTGAGGTTGTTCATCATTATCTTCTATAAACTTTCCTAGCAATTTATCTTCAATAGATAATGCTGCATTTGCAAGTTGTTCTTCAATTGTGTCTATATCTTTGCCAAGCAATTTATCAACATTAGGTTATAGTGTCTTTTCAAATTGCTCCAATTTAAGCAGCATTACATGAGATGCTTGGAAGGGTAGTACAGCATTACAAAGTAATACATTTAGCGGTGTTTGTCCTTCTGATGGAACAGTTACTGTCACTAACCCTAGTGGACATGATAGTGATGAATTACTTCAATATTTACTTGATAATGGTGGTTTACCACAAAGTTGAGCTAAAGATGTTGGTCCGGAATTACCATACAGTGTTTATGATATAGATGATAATGGTGTTTTATTAGGATTTAAAGATGAATTTTTAAACGATTCAACTTCTCCTATTTATAAAGACAATTTCCGAGATTTTCACACTATGCAGATTCCAAAAAGGGTTAAAAGTATTAATGAGAGTGCTTTTTATAACGGATCAGAATCAACAATTCCAGATTTTATTGAAAATTTAAC
>CATEWF010000113.1 GCA_949527715.1 uncultured Mycoplasmatota bacterium
AATTACTATCACCTGGATCTCGCTGTACAGATTCAGGTGGTAGCAATTACTATCATCTGGATCTTATAATTACTATCTCTTTGATATAATTTTAAATATCATAAAGATAGTAATTACTATCTCTTTAATATAATTTTAAATATCACAGAGATAGTAATTACTCCTTCTTTGATATAATTTTAAATATCACAGAGATAGTAATTACTATCTCTTTAATATGATTTTAAATATCACCGAACTCCCAAATACTTTCAAAAAGTTCTTAAAGCAAAATATATACAAAAAACGTTGATATCTAAAAATAAGAAATTTCCTTCATCCATATGAGTTCAATATTTTAAAAAAATAAAATAGAGTTTAGTATATAAAATACCTTTTATTTTATCAATTTAGTCATTTTGTTATCACGTGATGATTGTTTTGACGACATAACACTCATGAAACACTATTCATTGACATTGTTCATTGTTGTTGACGCGTAATGATTGTTTCGTTGACATAACACTCATGAAATACTATTTAACGAAGATGTTTATTCGTTAGACTGGTAAAATGAAGTGCAGCTTCTTTTTACTAGTCTAACATAAACTACTTATGTGGGAAAATAATCTAAATAAGGAAAACAATGATTCGGATAGTTTAATGCAATTTAGTTGAAAGGTGCAAATACATGTAAAAATTAATGAGAAATGTGAAGCTCTTATCCAAATAAGCATTTATGTACTCGAATTTAATTTTCTCGACCTTATTCCGCACTCAAACATAAGGATTTCATATCTCTTTTCATTTATTTCATTTAACAGTAATATATTTTATCAATATATTATGCTAGTTTATTATATACTGAAGGTTCAATATGTATGTGGTAATTAAGCCTAATTAGACCATGATTATTCTCTCACGAGTAGTAATCATTTGTTTTTGGTGCCAAATATTTTTTCTCTACCTGCAGTACATATCATTGAAACATAACAGTAGTGATACTTTCATGATAGAACATATTTGAAATTTAATTTTCGTGTCCTCGCTACTCTAGCCAGGTGCCCTCGCATTTTGCTTATTTTGTGTTGGGAAAACATATGAGATTTGTGAATTGGTAAGTCCAAAAAACTATGCAAATACTTCAGCGTGAATTCCTCCAATACGAAGTGATGTTTTCTTTGTTCTCTAATTTATCGAATCTTGATTCCTCAAATTTTTCTAACCTAGCAAGATCTTTTTCTAATTTTGTTGCGGTTATATTATAATATTCTTCTCTAATTCTGCAATCTTCTTTTTTTTCCTTGTCTAATTCTGCTTCGCGATGCACTCAATTTTCCTATTTTATATCCCAAATGCACTATCTATATTCAGTACCATTTCTGTATTTCTCCTAAATATGCTTCGTTCTGTTTATTAAGAAGTTTGTACAAAGATATTTCCCTTTTAGCCTTTTAAACTTCTTATTTAGTTCGCTACAATTAAGTATGCTAAAGATATTATGATGTGTATTAACATCTTTTTAACTTCCTTTATATCTTCGTTTGCCAGATAATTGAAGAATAGTTTGTATAATTGATTATGTTCTTCATTATTTTCTTCTCTCGAGCTGAGATCTTTACAATCTTGTTCTTATGAAGATATAAAAATACATAATTGTTATATTGGTACAGATCTAAAATACATTATTGTTACAATATTAGATACATATGGTAGACAAACAAAGATTTAGAAAGTTCATACAAATTTTATCTCCAAAATATATATGACTTATGTATGACTTATTATCGGTATGTATTCAGAAAATTGTATGTGATCAAAGTATTACGACTCTCTCGACATGATACCATGCCTAGTTGTACATTCAAAGGTAATATATACCCAAAATATATAAATACATTTTTTTACTGCTCTATATATTGGTTTAACAATTTCTGGCTTATAAAATGAATAAATCGCTACTCAATCTTTGCACAAGGCGGATATTAAATTTCATTCAAATATTGAATATAAATTTGCACAACTGTTGGGCCGCAATTTATTATCAAAAACCAATTAAATGCAATATTTTTCATTTTTTTAAAAATATCAAGGAATATTACATGCATGTCATCAATAAAGTAAATAAAATGAATAACATAATATATGTTTATATTTTATTAAAGTTGAAATTAATACTGAACAAGTAATTGCTTTGCAGTCCTTAAAAAGTTAAAACGATAAAAAACAAAAAAATCTATAACTTTTTATCGTTTTAAGGGCGACCTTTCACCGTTTACTT
>CATEWF010000114.1 GCA_949527715.1 uncultured Mycoplasmatota bacterium
TGAAATATCAATAGGTGATAATGATGATGGAACAGATACTCAAATAAACATTACTAGAGAAGATGGTAATGATGTTAAATTTAATAACATATATACAAAAACAGAAATAGATTCAATACAGCTTGGAAAAACTACACTTGAAGGATTTTATAAATTAAATGTTTATCCAGGTGGTTCAATACCATTGCTACAAGCAAATGGAACATTAATATCTAAGTATGCAACAAGTTTAGAAACTTTATATAAGATATTAAAAGAAAGTCAAAACAATTTATCAAATATATTGGCAAAATTAAATACTGATACATTATTACCAGATGGACACTTATCAATAATAACAGACCAGATTTTAGATGAAAATGATATAGCTGATAGAGAAAGAAAAGAAACAACAACTTTTGCAGAATTAATTACAGCCTTACAAATTAATAATGGAAATATTGAAAAAATTATAAATAGATTATTCCAAATGATAAATGATATCTCAGAATTTACTGTTGATGAATTTAATAATGCTTCACTAATTACAGATGGAACACAAATCACATCAATTGAATATAATAATGAAAAAATGCTATATGAAGAAATCAAATATAATATCACAAAATATCCAGATTTAATAAATGCACTAAAAAATTTAACTCTTAATTTATCAGAAGTAATATCAGTTAATGCAAATAATGATTTAGAATATATTAATGAATCAACAAATCAAACCTGGGAAAAAACTAAATATCATATTTCAACTCTTAACGAATTAATTACATATTTAAATTCTAACAATTTAGCAATTTACAATTGGTTAGTACATTTGGAATCAATAGAAACTGATGGAATTGATACAGCTAATTTTGCAAATACTAATATTAATTTAAATGATATAAATGTAATTGAAATGGATTCCAATATTTCACTAACACCTATTACAAATTTAAATGATTTGATTACAAAATTAAACACAACTCATAATAACATAAATGATTTGATGAAGAAATCTTTGCTAGATGGATTTGCTACAAAGAACATTTATCCAGAAGGAAAGCTAAAAACATTTGGAAATACATTATCTGAAAACTTAAATGAAGTATCTGTTAAAACATATGAAAATCTTTTTACATCTTTGAATAACAATTATATTAATCTTAATAGTATATTAAATAACTTTAATTCACATGATGATAATCTTTATGAAACTGTATTCAATATGCTTAATGATATGGAATGCTTGATGATTATTAAAACAGATGGCAAATTAACTGTAAAAAGATGCAATATTAAAATCAATGATAATAATACAAATCTTCCAATTATTGGTGATGGAAATATAGCTTATGAAATAGTGAGTGAAAATGAATTAGAAAAAATTAAACAAGGTATACAAAAAGTTGAACCATTAAATAATGATAATCCTGTTGATATTAATATTAATAAAAATGACTTAAAAGATAAAAAAACATTTAATGAAAAATATGGACCATTATTAATGAATATAACTATGGCAATAATGTATTTTCCATGTCAAGCATATAGTAAATTAGTAGATAAGTGTGTTGATGGATTAAGAGTATTATTTAATTATTCATATTATTTATTTGAGAATAGAAAAGAATTATGGATAGGATGCATTGAGAATGGAAATCAATTATTAGTAAAAATTGAAAAATATTTTTCAACTGAAAATGTTCCTATTGATAATGAACTTGAAGATGTAGATTATCTTCTTCCATCAACAATCAAAGATACACATTCAGAAGATGGTCCTTCAAAAATAACAAAATATTATACTGATTTTAAAACATTTTGGGGATATTATTGGAATAAAATAAAAGATAAGTTTATGTCAATTAATTGGAAACCATCTTTTAATTGGAAAGGTTATTTCAATTGGATATCAGATTTTGATTACAATGAATTTCTTCCATTACTTCCATTTATTTTACAAATAAGTTTAATAGGTTATTATATATATAGAAATATTAGAGATGAAAATAATCGTTTTCAAAGAATTCAACGTAATATACCTGCCACATTACTAGAAGATGATATGGACATTAACTTTAACGGTACCACTATTCATTTAGATGCTGATATTTATAATTCTTTTGAATCACAGAATTATATAGTAGAAATGATAAATAGTTTGTGTGAGGCTCATAATATAGTAATGGATAATATAAGCAAAAATCAATTTACATCAATCATTGGTTTCCCAGATTTTTATGTAAAGAATAAAGAT
>CATEWF010000115.1 GCA_949527715.1 uncultured Mycoplasmatota bacterium
TAAAAAGCTATATTGTGTTATAATTAAAAATAATATTTATAAGGAAAAATTATTATGCAGAATTTTGTATACAATAATCCAACAAAAGTAATATTTGGAAAAGATGCTGAAAATAATATTGCAAATGAAATAAAAAATTTTGGAGGAAAAAAAGTATTTATAGTATACGGTGCTAAAAGCATAAAAGAAAGCGGATTATTAGAAAAAATAGAAAATATAATAAAAAATGAAAATATAGAATATAAATTATTCGGAGGCATAAGAGCTAATCCTACACTATCTTATGCAAGAGAAGGAGTAAGAAAATCTATAGACTTTAAATCGGACTTTATATTAGCAATAGGCGGAGGAAGTGTTATTGATACTGCTAAAGCAATAGCAATCGGCACAGCTAATTTTGATACTGATATATGGGATTTTTGGACAGGCTCAAAAAAAGTAGAAAGAAGTCTGCCTGTAGGATGCATACTTACAATATCGGCAGCAGGAAGTGAAACTAGTGCAGCTTCTGTACTTACTAATGAAGAGACTCTTGATAAAAGAGGTTTGCATACAGATTTTAACCGTCCTAAATTTGCTATAATGAATCCGTATCTGACTTTTACACTGCCTTATTATCAAGTGGCATGCGGTATAACAGATATGCTTATGCATACATTAGACAGGTATTTCGGAGATAGCGAAAATTCAGCAAACGGTGATAACAATCAAATAACAGATGCTATTGCTGAAGCTGTTTTAAGAACTATATTTAAAAACGGATTAATAGCTATGAAAGATAAAAATAATTATGATGCTATGAGCGAGCTTATGTGGTGCGGGAGTTTATCGCATAATACTTTAACAGGTTTGGGACTTAATTTCGATTTTATAGTACATAAGTTCGGGCATGAACTGAGTGCTAAATTTGACTGTGCACACGGGGCTAGCCTTTCTGTGATATGGGGCTCTTGGGCTAAATACTGTTATAAAGATAAAAAAGAAAGATTTATTCAATACTCAAAAAATGTTTGGAATATAGATAATGATGATACGGGACTAAAAGCTATAGAAAAAACTATAGAATATTTTAAACAGATAAATATGCCTACCAACTTTACAGAATTAGGAATCGGTATTCAAAGCGAAGAGGTTTTAGAGGATTTAACGAGAAGATGCATAAAAGACGGAAAACTTCAATTCAAACATTTCAGGGCTTTAAACAGAGATGATGTTTATAATATTTTTAAGATGGCTAATATATAATGATTTTTATTATACTTAATTTAAATATTAAAAATAATTATAAATAGTTAAATTATTATTAAGTTTCGATAACATTGACGTTAATTCATATGGACCAATAAATGGAAACACTCCATTGATGGTTGCTATTGAAAACAAAAACGTTGAAATTGCATGTTTATTAATTGAGTTTCCTAAGACAAATATTAATGTGAAAAATTACTTCATGAAAACAGCATTAATAATGGCTGTTGATCATAATTTAGAACAAGTTATTTCATGTTTAATTAATAGTTCTAAATTTGATCCTGATGAAAGTTGTTTGAATCATGCCTTCTTTGATTCTAGTGATAAAATTGCTCAACAATTGGCTGCTGTTGAATCATTAGATGTTAATTATTCTTACAAATATGAAAATAATAAAAAAATCGATGATTTTTATAACAGTCGTTTTAAAAAACGAGAACAACAAAGAATGTTGCAACACCAAGAAACAAAATCGACTAAAAAAGTCAAAAGTTATGATTTCTTTATATATGAAACAACATTGATTCATGCTGTTAAAAATAAGAGAAATGATGTTGTTGACTTGATAATAAATCATCCTTCATTTGATCCAAATGAATCACAATTAATTTCTGCAATTTTTGTTGCCGTTGATACTGAACAAAATGAAATGGCAGAAAAGTTACTCAAATTGAATAATAACGATGTCAACATCAACAATTTGAATAACGAATCACTTCTTTCATTCAGTGTCATTAAAAAGAATAAAGATTTTGTTACAAAAATCTTAGAAAATGACTCTTTTGATTCTATTAAAAGTAACTTATTTGAAGCTTTTGTTAAATCAATTCATCCAACACTTAATCCTGAAATAAACAACTTAAAAGTTGGTTTTATGGTACCTAATTTCCCTAATAATCTTGGGTTTGGTCTTCATCAGAACAACAACAACAATAATAATAATAATAAAGTTGAAGCTT
>CATEWF010000116.1 GCA_949527715.1 uncultured Mycoplasmatota bacterium
GTTATGTTTTGGTCCTCAATACGTCTCATGTAAACTATATTTTGAACGCCTTCACTGTTAGAAAGAGCAATTGTTAATAAACCTAAACGTCTATCACCAATAAATTTGACGATGACATCTCCTTCTCGAGGACCTTCAATTGGGTCAGTTGTATCCAAGTTCATTATATCATTTACTGAAAGATTTGATAATGATTCTACAGTATGATTACCGAATAGAATCTGATTAGATGAAGCAGTGTTGGTGATTGTTTCATGATGTAATACTGTTGATGGTTCATAATCGTCAATATCTTCTAATTCCATCTCATCAGTGTTAGCAACTATATGGTCAACTATTATGCTGGATTGATTATCACGCCATTTACGTGTTAATTCATGAACTGAGTCAGTAAATGTTTGCGTTGATTGAATAAATTTTTGCACTCCTTCACTAAATTTGGATGGTATACGACTGAATACAAGTCCTCCCGCAACTATCTTTGTGGTTGCATCACCAATTTTTGTTATAGCATCAACAGCATTCATAATTAATTGGTCTGATGTTAACTGTGTTGATAATGCTACCGTTGTAGTACTTGGTATGAATCTACGTGCTAGAAATTGATTGTTAGACATACTTGCATCAACTAAAAACTCACCTTCAATTGGTTGTCCACCATCTTGCCATGGGAATCGATATTCTTCAGTTGTGTACGTGTCAAGTGTTATAGTCTCAGGTTTTAATGTTAGATTTCCTAATGTCGATGCTAATTTAACAGTACCAAAAGCTATATTAAGCACTGTTTCAACAAGTGATATACCTTTCTTTATTTTATCTATGTATTCATTATAAGCAGATTGTAAACGCATCTGTTCTTGAATACTACTGACAATAGCTTTCAACATCATGTAATCATATGATAGTAAATCAACATTACCACCTACTATGTTAAGGTCTCTTCGCATAGTCATAATATTATCTGCCCAAATGATTTTCGATGAGTATATGTTATAATCAGTAGTTAAGGTGGTACAATTTCGTGGGTCTGGTCTTACTTCATAGAATTGTTGAGAGATGATAATATTAAATGGGTTATAATTTTCATCAGCATTCTCATTTATCTGGTCGAAGAACCTCTTCTCAATGTATATGTGAATGTTTTTATTGTTGGTATCTTCAGTTGGGTATCTTAGCTCACGTTTATATGCCAATGATTCAATGACAGGGTTATCATTCCAACTGTGTAAATAATTCATATTCACTGGATTAACAGGATGAGCATCCCATTTTAGCTTTGTAATGTTATCGTTTATATTAATATCAGCCATGAAATATAACATATTTTTAGAAGATATATTTTTATTAATTTTAACTAAGAATGATTGTTCATCACATTGTTTTCCATTGACTTGTAGAATTGGTGCTGAATCTAATGTGATTGTTGAATTATCTTTATTGAGTTCTATTATTGTTCCATCACTATACATTACTCTCCAGTTTTTTACATATTTTGATAGTACAGTTGCATAATTAACATTTTCACCACTTAAATCTTCAAAACTACCAAGCCATTTAGTAATTAAATCTGAATGTTCAACAAGAATAGCTGGTGAACCATGATTGTTGTTGTATGTATATTGTTTAGCTAAGGATAAATTTACTACATTATTACCAGTCCATGATTTACCATCCCATAATAATGACCAGCAATGTCCAAACAAGTAATCGTTGAATATGAACGCAGTACCTTTAGATATATAATAATCTGGTTCTATATCCCAACTCATTACATAATACTCTGATGTTTGTGTAATTGATGTTGGCTTATATAAATATAGTTGGTCAGATTCTTTGAGTTCAAAATAATCTTCTGGAATTGAACTCATAATTAAATCAGATACTTCATTTTTGTTGTATAAACAATTAAATTTTGGAATTTCATTTTTATTTTTAATAAATTCAATTTCTTGATTTTCATTAACTCTTATCTCAACATCTTTATTTTTAATTCTTTCAGCTTCTTCAGTAGTAAATGAATAAAGAGAGATAGACATTTTTAAATATAATAAAATGCTAATTTCTGTTCAAAGTACTGACCCTGAATCTTACAATACAGTTAGAGTTAATTTTGATATACCTTGGAAATGTGAGTATGTTAAATATTATGTGTCTTCAATAAATACATTTCATAATATATTTATGACAATATATGGGGATATATT
>CATEWF010000117.1 GCA_949527715.1 uncultured Mycoplasmatota bacterium
CATCCTTGGTTTTGTCATTTATGAAAGTGTCCATTTGATATCCTCCAGAGTGCTTCGAATAGATGTTCATGAATTGTGCCTTTGGTACCTTAACATCATGTACCACTTTTTTTAAATAATTTAGTGCTGCTTCTTCTGTGAATCCATAGCGTTTAGCAAGAGGAACAAATTTTGATGGTGTTTACCACGGAAATTTCTTAAATAGCTCATCTATTGTCTTATACGTCATTGATTTGTAAAAAAATAAACCGCTCGTCAATATAGCATTTTACGATATGGAAAGAATATCATTTCGATAGAAAATGATTCACTTCTTGGTATTTTAACTGGTATATCTTTATGCCTACCAGAATAGAATTCCTTAAAAATAGCACTTTTTTGTGAATTCATCATTTTTATTGAGATCCGTGGGCAGGAGCCAGGCGAAGTTGCAAACGAGCTTTAGATGAAGAGGTATAGATTATGAGAGAGATTGGAACAACAGCCTATACTATACTACTAGAGTCATCAGAGAAAAAAGAAAGAATTGTTTGATTTCAGTTAAAAGTTAAGTGTGAAGAAGGAAAAACTTGCTGAAAAAAAATGATTTGGTATAATATGTTTAAAGGAAAATTTAGAAAATATCATCAAACAGTATACTGTTTTTTATGATGAAGGCAATGATGAAGTACCAAAGAAGTTATATGAATGAAACGAGTTTTTTCATATAATAATTACAAGTTTAAAGTATTATCCAGAACAAATTTTATGAACAAATTTTATAAACAAATTGAGAAAATCGATAATGAAGCCATATTGCTATCTCATGGTCATTGAATATTAAAAACTTATTAAGTATACTATACGCATATATTGCAATTACCAAAAACCTATAAAAAAAGGAATAAGCATTATAAAGTAATCTTTAAGAACCATCTTCCACTTAAAGAACCCATATTAAAACTTTGCATCCTTATGGAAAACACGTACTTTCAAAACCAAAAACTAATGAGGTCCATGATACAATATCAATATTATCTTCATCAAGCTTTATAAGATGCCTTATATGCGTATATCAACTTTTTATAGCTTCAATAGCAGTCTTTATTTCTTTAATATCATAACTAATAACCTTCTCTTTGTTGATTATATTTAAATCGCTATGAATTGCAGTAATAATCAATATAAATTGCGGTTACACGATTATATTTTAGTTATATAACTGCTTCTTAATAAAATACGCTAATGAGTTAGTTGTTGAATTATAAATAATTTCATCAATAAGGTTCATACTCATCAAAATATAATATTCTTGGTATCTTTTAAATCTATTTTATGATTATGCTATTCGCAACTATTTGGTTTTGATATGCTATTCGCTTTTCATAGCATATTCCATCATGTTATTTTAAAGGTAAAAAGCACCAAATATGGTGGAATATACTGTGAAAACTACAAGAAATACAGCCAAAAACTCTGATTAACAAAATCATTTAGTTCTCCAATATCCAAAAACAATGAGGATAATTATGATTGCTGTGGTTCTTTCTTTTTATATCTTTTTAAAGAACCTGTTCTGGGCACCTTAAGAACTTCAAATGTTTAGGAATATTAAATTTTAAGCAGATGTTAAAAGTAAGTAGAAAAAAGAGTTGGACGATTTCTGTTTGTTTTATTTGTTTTGTATGCATCATTCACCTGATGATACATAACTTTATAGTTCAACATTCCATTTAAGAGAAATAAAAATTTTCCATATACAAGGAACTCCATCTTGTTTTATTTCGAGTTGAAATAGATTCTGATATAAGAAAATTGAATAAGAACATCTGTATATTAATGATGCGACTTCGTTATCTTAGTGTTTTTTATTCTGTATCCTTCAATTCAAAGTATTTTACTGTATTTTAATAAAAGTGAATTTAATTATATACATTATTACATCAAGTTTTTAATGAGCATCACTTCATAATACATTTAAATTTAACCAATATTTTCAGTAAAATTAATTACAACTTTTGATTTGGATTATAAAGAAACACTGATACATTTGACCTATGTTTTGCATGGTAATAAATAAATGCTATAAACAAATATTAGTTGTTAAAATAATGAATGCAATTAGATATGAACTTAAAATTATATTTATATAGAGTTAACAACACATCAGAAAAATAAACTTTATAATAATGAAAATACAAATCCTAAAAAAAAAAGTTTGAT
>CATEWF010000118.1 GCA_949527715.1 uncultured Mycoplasmatota bacterium
AAATTAGTATTACCATTTCAAGCATCTCATGTAATACTATTTAAATTAGAACAATCATTAAAAGCAGAACTTTCAACTGTTAATAAGTCTTTTGGGAAACTTACAGAAGTTAATGATGAGCAACTTTGAAATGCATACGTTTCAATTCGTGATACATGAGATGGGAGTGTAACAGAAGTTAAAGATGAACAACCTGCAAAACAGCTGTTGCTAATTGTTTCTAAATTAGTTGGTAAAACTACAGAACTTAATGTTGAGCAATCTCTAAAGGCAAAAGGGCCAATATAAGATAAATTAGTAGATTTAGTAAAATCAATTGATCTTAGTGATAAACAATTTTGAAAAGCATAGATACCGATACTTTGTAAATTAATTGCATTTGTAAGAATAACAGAAGTTAATGCTGAACAATTTTGAAAAGTGTTTTCTCCAATAGTTAATAAACTACTTGGGAATGATATAGAAGTTAAAGAACTATCAAAATTAAAAGCATAGTCTCCAATTGATGTTAAATTTCTAGAGTTTAATAGATCAACTTCAGTTAATAATGGACAATTTTCAAAACAATAATTACCGATTGTTTTTAAACTTCTTGAAAATTTTACTGAAGCTAATGATTCACAACTATCAAAAGTATGTTCACCAACATTTGTTAAAGCACTAGGGAATATTACAGAAGTTATTTTAGAATATGCAAAAGCAGAATCACCAATTGTGGTTAAACCATCAGGTAAAGTTGCAGATGTTAAAGGAGATAGTCCAAAAACATACGATCCGATTGTAGAGCAATTAGAACCTTCAGCAAAAGTTAATTTTGTAATAAATGATGGAATGGTTGAACTTGGTTGTTCAAGAGTAAGATCATCAATAAAAGCACCTTCTTCAATACTTGTTACATTAGCTGGGATTTCCATTGTGTCACATAATCTATAAGCGCTTGGATTAGCTAAAAATGCAGATGTAAAACCTTTTAAAACATTATTTTCAATAATATAAACATCATCTGGTAATTCAGGAGCTGGTAATCAACTTTCTGGTAATCCAGCACGATTTACTAAATATTGAAGTAAATCTACACTATCATATCCATCAGGGTTAGTTACAGTCACAGTTCCTCCATTAGGACAAACACCACTTAACGAGTCGTCATAAATACCAATTGTACCGATTCAAGCATCTCATGTAATACTGCTTAAATTAGGACAATCAGCAAAAGCATTTGATCAAATTGTTGATAAGTTAGGTTTCGACAACCCCCAAAAGCACCAGAATCAATTCATGATAAACGGTTTGGTAAAACCACAGATGTTAAAGAAGAGCATCCGCTAAAAGCAGCGCTATCAATTATAGTTAAATTAGTCGGGAATACAACAGATGTTAATGAAGAACAAGATGAGAAAGCACAGCTATTAATTTCTTTTAAATTAGTTGCTTTTGAAAAATCAACAGAAGATAGGCTTGTACAATTTTCGAAAGCAGCTCCTTCAAGTTCAGTAAAATGACTTGGAAATGTTACAGAAGTTAATGATGAACAGCCACTAAAAGCATGTCTTTCAATTGTTGTTAAACTATCTGGGAAAGTTACAGACACTAATGATGAACAACTTTGAAATGCATAAACACTAATAGTTGTTAATTTTTCTGAAAAAATTATAGAAGTTAATGAGGAACAATAACCAAAAGCTGTACTACCAATATCAGTTAAATCATTAGGTAAAGTTACAGAAGTTAATGAAGATGCTCTAAATGCATCATTGTTAATTGAAGAACAATTAGAACCTTCGGCAAAAGTTAATTTTTTAATAAATGGTGGAATTGTTGTCTCGTATTTTGTATCATCATAAAAAGCTAATCCATTAACGCTTGTTACATTAGCTGGGATTTGCATAGTGTCACACATGTCATAAGCATCTGGATTAGCCAAAAATTCTTTAGTGAAACCCATTAAAACATTGTTTTCAATAATGTAAACACTATCTGGTAAAACATTTTGATCAATTGGTTCATCACCATCTTTTTCTTGTCTAAGTGAATAAATTACTCCACCTACTCCAAGAGCAACTGTGGCAGTTAATCCGCTACATAACGCAATCAAATTTAATAATTTTTTATTTAACTTCTTGTTCATACTTGTTTATTTTTTATATTATATAATATAGTCTTTTTTTTTTTTTTTTGCAACAAATTTGGGAA
>CATEWF010000119.1 GCA_949527715.1 uncultured Mycoplasmatota bacterium
ATATTTAACCACATATATAATATATTCAAAGACATATATAATATATTCAAAGATATATAGTATATGTTCAACGATATATCGAATATATTCACAATATAATGTGTATATATCTGCAATTTGTTCCTAATTTTTGATAAATGTCATCTAAACATCATCGTATTTCAGTTTATCATTTCATGAAATTCTAAAAAATTTTAATGGAAGAATTCTTCTTATAGAAATAGGGGAAAAAACAGATTTCTATAATTATCAAAGAACCTTCTATAAAATGAATATAGGATCAAATTAATATCACTCAAATGGTAAACTAATATATTTATTCAATTTATACGTCTTGATATCTGCTACTTGAAATTTGATAATATAATGTTTTAATATTGGTTAATTCTTGTTGATGCCATTGATATCGTAATCTTGTATTGGTCTAAAATCAGTATTATTGATTCTTATAAAAAATCAGCCCATTTTTCTTGCATAACTTTTGAATTGCTATATGATTTGCAAGTTAAAGAAATGTGATGAGTTATAATCAATTTTTCGTTTCAAATCAGCCATTTTTACGTGTCAAAAAGGCATTTTTGACTTTAAATACGATAAATCAGCCAACTATGGATTGTTATGCTCGCTATTAGTCTGTTTTGTTAATGTAACCTCGTTTTAGTTTCAAATGGGCTTTTCATTCGTAATTTTGACTTCAACTGATATAAATTCATCTCTATAGTTTATAACATTGTTATCTATTTTAACATTATTGAAAATATTTACAAGCAATATTTCAGGATATCGTGTAATTACTTTTCATTTAACCATTTATAGCATGTAAACTGATTTAAATCTGAGAGCAACAAAAATTGAATGGCTTTGATTTAAAAATTTATAAGGGCATTTATCATTTTAAATTTTAGATTTTATTTGGTAAAGTTGTCAAATTTGTTGCCATCAGATTGAAAAAAACGTATTTTAATAAAAACATAAAATAGAAGAAAAAAACTTTTAAAAGAGATCTTATCCCAAAATAATACAAAAATATTGATGATCAATAAGATTTTTCCTATCAAACTAGTAATTATTTCAATTTCTTCTTAAATTATTCCCATTCATGCAGATCGGTGTCAGTAATTCAAGTAATAGTAATAACCCCATTAGTTTTTCTTTATTAGTCATTAATATAATATGACTCATTGACTTTTTCTATTAAGTTAATTAAAAAAAATATTTTATATAAAGATCAATGTAATCAAATAATTGTAAAATTAATTTTTGACTTTGAAATTTCTTTAAAGCCATTTTTAATTTAGTTTCTACTTTTTCATGGAAGCTTTTCTGCTATTAACGCCCACTTAGATCCATACCGAACATATGATTGTAATATGATTTCATCATCATCTTTTGTAAAAGGTATATTGTAGTATTCATAATCTTATAAATAATCTGCTAATTCTGATATAACATCATTCATGAAGATTGTGTTTGGAGGAACACTCATTTGCTATCTATGGAACCTTTTACAATAAAAAGGTTTGATTTGTAGTCTTTACCAATTGCGACAAAAATCATCACTGATGGCGGAAGTTTGACTTGTTGGAGGACAGCAGTTGGATTTCATTCGCCATAAAGACACCAAAAACACTGTTTGTCGTCACCTACGATTGTAGTTAAATCAACTTTGCTGTTTTGATGCTTAGTTAATAATGTATTACAAAAAGATATTTAATTTTTGTTGTTCTGTTAATTGTTGCTCATGTTGAGGCGGCTTATATTTAAAACGCATTTGCATGCAACCATTATAAACAGATGATATTGAAATGTTGATATTTAACTGTTGTTGAATATTTGTTTTCATTCTCTCTAGAGTTGTATGAGCATCAGAAGAAATTGAACCATGAATATTTGCCAATACTTCTGGAGTTAATTTCGAAGGACTATGATTAATTGGTTTTGGAATTTCGCCCGTATCCCATTAATGGTTGATAACTCGACATAATTTATGATGTCCAAAAAGATAAACTTGTGCAATTTTCCTAACAGTATATCCATGCGTATAAGCGAAAATGATTTTTTCTACTTCTGTTTTTTTTATAATCTAATTGAATTGTTGATTTTTTAAAAAATATTTCTCTTCTTTTTTAGATTTCTTGAAATCAAACAGAGCCTTTGAAATTTAAAAAAGGAG
>CATEWF010000120.1 GCA_949527715.1 uncultured Mycoplasmatota bacterium
TTATTGTTGAAAAAACAATTCCAGACAAAAAAGCTGCAGAAAATTTTGTATTTTTTTCAAAATAATCAATTAAATAAGCAAGTGTTATTGAGACAAAAACAATTGCTGTCACTATTAAAAAGAATGCAAAAATCAATGCTGCTTGCTGCATAATACTTTAATAATATCATAAATACTTTAAAGTATTTAAGTAAATTACTATTAATTATTTGTGGAATTAAGTTTAAAAAATTTTATGAGTTTGTTGAAAATAGTTAATATTCTTAAACTTTTAATTGTTTTTCTTCTTGTATAAATAATGTTTAATAATTCCCAAGCATGTTACACCTTATAAAAAAAATACACATTTTTTGTGTATCTTTCTTTTTTTTACTTATTATTTGGATTATTTTGATTTGCAAATGCTTGTGCTGCTTGTTCAAATGCGTCAAGTTTTGATTTTAATTCATCTCATTTTTCTTCTTTTAAAAGTTGTTTCAACTCATCAATTTGTTTTTGTGCTTGTTGTTTTTGTTCTTCTGGCATACTTGCAGCTTTTGGGTCTTTCATTCCGTTTTCCATCATCGAAATTAATGATTCAGCACGATATTTAGTATCAGCTTTTTCTTTTGTTTTGTTATCAGCTTCTTTGTTATCTTCGGCTTCTTTAACCATACGGTTGATTTCGTCTTCTGATAGATTTGTTGACCCTTTAATAGTAATTGTATTTTCTTTGTTAGTTTTTAAATCTTTTGCAGTAACACTCATAATACCATTAGCGTCAATATTGAAAGTAATTTCAATTTGCGGCACTCCACGAGGTGCTGGTTCAATTCCACTTAAACTAAACATACCTAATGATTTATTGTCTTTTGCCATTGGACGTTCACCTTGAACTACATGAACATCAACTGCTGGTTGATTATCTGCCGCTGTTGAGAAAATTTGAGATTTTGATACTGGAATTGTTGTATTTCTCTTGATCAATGGAGTAGCAACACCACCCATAGTTTCAATAGATAATGTTAGTGGAGTAACATCTAATAATAGTATGTTGTCAACATCACCGGTTAATACACCACCTTGAATTGCTGCACCCATAGCAACAACTTCATCTGGGTTGATTGTTTTATTAGGGGTTTTACCTGTTAATTTTTTAACCAACGCTTCAACTGCAGGCATTCTTGACGATCCACCAACTAACAATATTTGATCAATCTTATCTTTAGATAATTTAGATTCTTTAATTGCGTCTTCTACTGGAGCAATTGTACGATCTAATAAATCTTTTGTCAAAGATTCAAATTTAGCTCTTGATAAAGTTTTTTCAACATTTAATGGTCCTTCAGATGTCATTGAAATATAAGGTAATAAGATTTGAGTTTCTTTTTGACCAGATAAATCAATCTTAGCTTTTTCTGCAGCTTCTTTTAATCTTTGCATTGCCATTTTATCTTTAGATAAATCAACACCATTTTCAGATTTGATTTCAGCTAATAATCAATCAATAATTTTTTGGTCTCAGTCGTCACCACCTAAATGATTGTCACCACTTGTAGCTAATACCTCAAACGAACCATCTGCCATATCAAGGATAGATACATCGAATGTACCACCACCTAAGTCATAAACTAGAATCTTTTGTTCTTTATCTGTTTTATCTGCACCATATGCTAATGCTGCAGCTGTTGGTTCATTAATAATACGTTCAACTTGTAATCCAGCAATTTTACCAGCATTTTTAGTTGCAGTTCTTTGTGCATCATTAAAATATGCAGGAACAGTAATAACAGCTTTATTCACTTTGTGCCCAATCTTTTGTTCTGCATAGTCTTTTATATAAGAAAGGATTTTTGCTGAAATTTCTTCAGGTGTAAACATTTTATCACCTAATTTAACTTTTTCATTAGTTCCAATCTTTCTTTTAATAGAAGCAACAGTATTAATGTTTGTAATCATTTGTCTTTTTGCTGCTTCACCAACAATGAATTCATTGTTTTTAAAAGAAACAACTGAAGGTACAGTTCTTTTACCTTCTGGTGTTTCTAGTACTCTTGGTTTGTCACCATCCAATATAGAAACACACGAATTAGTTGTTCCTAAGTCAATTCCTAAAATTACTTCTTTAGCCATAATATTTTCTCCTTAATTTTAAATTACATAAGTATTATAGCATAAAATTAGCACT
>CATEWF010000121.1 GCA_949527715.1 uncultured Mycoplasmatota bacterium
AAATCACTTGGTAATTTAACATTTTCACCTATTATTGGAATCCCACAAGCCGGATAAATAAAACATTCCTTTGATTTTTTACTTTCATCAATTAATTCTAAAATATATTTTATCTTATAATTTTTTAATTACATGTTATCAATTTTTTCTAATATATTATTACTTTTTTTAATCCATTCTTCTTCTTTCATAATCCATTCCTCTTCAGATAATTTTAAATCATCCCAAAAAGTAGTAGCATTTATAACTTCTCCATTTCTATCTGTTAAAGCTAGAGTAGAGCTTGCTTTACCAAAAATCAAATATGGACAAATACTGTTTATTTTTTCTTCATTCATTAAACAATTTACATTTATATTACCAATACCAAATTTACAACATTTTGGAATATTATCATCCTTATCCTTTTCTAAATTATAAATACATTCCGCTTCAATCATTATATGTTTCATTTTTATCTTCACCTCCATATTCCTTGGATGTACTTCGTCACCCTTCTGTATTTTCTTTATAATTTTATAGCAAATTTTCACAATACCATTCTGGTTTCAAAACCGAAAAATCGTCTATATAATGCTTTAATTCTAATTCCAATGCATCTATTCCTTTTATATCATCCTTATAAATTTGACTTGATAAACCGTCTTCCGTTACATCCCAATGATTAATATAATAATCAACAGATATTTCATAACATCGTAATTCAAAATATATATTATTTAAAGTATTATTATTTAGAACTTTTTTAAGTTCAATTATCTCTCCATTAACACCATAACTATAACCTTGGATAGTTAAAAATTTTCTTAAATTAAAGTTAATTGATTTTAATTCTGTAGCAAGTTTAACTCCTGTACATAAATTATTTATTTGTTTTATGTCCAATTTCAAATTACTTACCTCTTGTATTACTAAAAAAAATTCTAATTACATTATCTTTCTTTGGATGAATTGAATACATAGCATCCATACCTGTTACGTTTTATAACTTTTTCCTTGGCCATTCAATCTTGCTTCTTAATTATTAAGTTAAAAAAATTTTTCATAATTTGAATTTTCGGACAACCTTTCAAAAAAAATTAATATCCTGATCTGAAATATATTTACATCAATTCATTATGCACAAAAATATCCTGTATGTTATTCTTTGTTACAAAGGAATTGTTTATATCAATAAACTACAATATAAAAACAGCTTTATCTCTTCTATTTAATAATCTTCATAATACCATTTATTAGCTTCTTTCATCATTTCATCTAAACTTTGCTTTGAAAAAACAATTTCACTGTTACCCGAAATAAAAAACAGCTTCATCCAGTAACCATCATTTTCACAAAATGCTTCTAATGCTTTATGAATATTATCATACGTTAATTCCCTTACAATAATATCTGGAGCTGAAGCTGGAACAAAATTTAAACCAAGTTTTTCCATGTAACTAAAATAAAATAATGGTGTACATATTGTCATAGTAAGATACATTCCTTCAGTTGTTTCTACTCTGACATTAACTTTACCATTTGATATATCTGGAATTTTTTCTAATTGTGTTAAATAAATAATACTTTTAATTTCCATAACAAAAATCCTTCCTAATATATGTAAACTTTTTCAATTTATAATATTTTATTGTGTTTTTATTTATATTACAATCTTCCAAGAGAATGATGGTAAATTCATTAAAACAAATATATTTTATTAATTTATTCATTCTCATAATAACATTTATTAGCCTTTTCTATTATTTGATTTAAATTCTGTTCTGAAAAAGCACCATCATGATCACCTGAGAGAAAATATATTTTCATAAAATAACCATCATTTTCACAAAAACTTTCTAATGCTTTACGGATATTATCATACGTTAGTTCCCTTACAATAACATCAGGTGTTCCAACCGGAACATAATTTAAATTTTCCTTATCCATATAATCAAAATAAAATAATGGCGTACATACTGTCAATGTAAAATGCATTCCCTCAGTAGTTTCCACAAAAATATCAATATTATCATTAAATGTATCTGGAATTTCTTCTAATCTTGTTGGATAGGTAATATTTTTAATTTTCATAATTATAAACCACCTTTCTACAAAAAGTACCAATAGTATTATAAAACCTTTATTCTAATAATCTTCCGCCTATTTTTTATATGC
>CATEWF010000122.1 GCA_949527715.1 uncultured Mycoplasmatota bacterium
TACAATTTGTTTTGCTGTTTTTTCAACACCATTAACAACTTTGGGAGCCATCGATAATGCTTTGCCAGCAACTCCAATTCCTGTAGCACCTAATATACAACCAGCTACTCCAAGAGCTATTCCAACATTAGCTTTAGTGTCAATTTCATCTGTTTTAGTTTTTATATATTTTGTTTTCATTTGTTGTTCAACCATGCTACCTGTTAAACTATCAATTTTGCTAGTTAATTCTTTAACATCATAACTCATTACATCAACTGTATTAGATACCATATTTAAATCACTTCTCATTGTTGTAATGTTATCAGCTGTAATAATTTTCGAAGATGTAATATTGAAATCTGTATATAATGTTGTAGCAGCATTTGGATTTGGAGTTATCTCATAAAATTGTTGTTTAATTATATAATCAAATGGATTAGTTGTTGGATCCCAATTAACTTCATCAATTGCATCCGTTAAATCTTTTCTTAAAAACAATTCAACATCGCGTTTAAATATTTGTGTAAACCCATCCCAATAATTTCTTTTTGCTGAAAATCTATAATTAACTTTTTCAATTGTATCTAGTTCACCATATATATCCACATATGCTAAATTGTTTTGAGAATCATGATGAATATCACCAACCTTAAATGCTAATCTGGTTGCAACATCTGAATATGTTTGGTTTGTAAATGGAGGGTTCATAGCATAAATGTCGACATAAATTGTATCTGGATTATCTGTTAAAAACTTATTTCCATCATAATTGGCTATCAAACATTCGATTAATAATAAATCATATCCTTCATATGTTTGTCCCGTGGCTCGATAACGATTCAAATTAAGTGAATATTCTGAACCATTTTTAATGGTTCCATCTTTTAACTTAACACTCTTAACAATGCTTCCATTATTCCATAAACCATACATGAATCCATTATTTGAAGAGTTATCTATAAATTTACTATTCCATTCACTGTGTTTACACATTATATAACAACCATGTGCGTTGAAAGGATTTTTGCTATCAATTCTTTCCAAGAGTTTTATAACTTTTCCATTACTTCTACCTTTAATGTTTTCACCTTCCCATTTTCCATCTTTCCATGTCATGCTCCATGTATTTCCAAAACAATGCTCTGCAAATTTGAAATTTAATTCGTTTGGTATAATATAATCATCAGGTATTTTAAATATCATTTTATAATATTCTTTTCCATCATATACTTCTTCAGTAATAATGCTTGGTTTATAGAAATAATGTACATCTGATTCATGTAGCTTTAGAGCATTCTTTGCATCAATAATATCACACTTTATGGTGGGCTTCTTTGCAACCAAAGCATCTTGTGAAAGTAAATACATAATTGATAATTCTCCATTCATATACAATGTATATGGAACAAGCAATATATTCATATCAAATGCTATAAAGAATTCAGAATTATCGTTAGCCAAATGTTCGATATTACATGTATTGTTTTCATTACAAGTTATGATTGGATTATACACTTTATTATCTTTCACATATGATATAAATTCTTTTACCAATACACCTTCTCCCTCATATACAATATTTTTACGTAGAATGAATTTAAATACATTAACATCTTTCCCATTAATTATTTTAGTTTTGATATCTTCATCTATATCAATTTTTAATATATTATATGAATAAGTTGAACCAGATGATATTTTTATTGGTTGAGTGCTGGGTACAATATCTCCATTCTTAACAGTGAAATAAGGGTACCCATCTACATTGTCAAATTCATCAGAGGCCTCAAGTAATGTACCATTCATTTTATTTTGAGCTTCTTTTAATTCATGAGCTAATATTTTAATAGGTAGTTTCATTGAATCTCTCATTCTATTGCACATATCAATAGCAGCCGAAACAGATAGTACAGCTTTTTCAGGATTAATCCAATTATCTTTAAATCGTGTTGGGTCATCAAGCCTTTTATATTTTGTATCACACCATTTAAGCAAAGGATCTAATATATTTTTATTACTCTCTTCTTGATTTGTATCTTCTTGCAATGATGCTTGGGTGGCTGGAGGTGCATGTAATAATCATTTAATCTTGAAGTTCCAACGCTTGGTATAACTCTTTGTATTGATCCACCAGCTTCA
>CATEWF010000123.1 GCA_949527715.1 uncultured Mycoplasmatota bacterium
CATTCTTCATCACCTTGCAATGATAAACATAGAAGCTATATAACTTCAATATTAAATATTTAAATTATTCTATCACATTGTTAACAGTATTCTCTTAGTAATGCTGATATATTTAATTTTAAATTCTCTCACGAGTTTATTGATTAATAGTTATCATAAGATAATCAATACAATTCTTAATAAATGATCCTTATTGCAATATGTCATATACATTCTTTGGAAAAACAGATAAGTTAATATATTATGGACCTTATTTTTATTTGGGGTCTTTTTTTGTTTTTACCGTACAGTTACTATTGAGTGCTAGCAGCTTAATTAATATTAATCCATCAATAGTTGGATTTTTGTTGTTTATTTTAACTTTGTCTATATCACCACTTGTCAATGTCTTGTCAATATTATCAAGAAAGATTTATGTTAGTGTGCATGTTTTTTAATTATACATGCATATATCCGTCTTATAGTGAATTCCTTATGATGAGAAATTTGAGTTTTTACCTATCACTATCATCATAACTTCATAGTCTGGATTCTCATTTACAAGAGCGAGAATATATTTTCTTTTTATTTTCTCTTCTATATAGTTATTATCCAGGTTGTGCTACATTTCAATTCCAACGACCCATTTACTTGATTTACCTTCATTATTCTATCCCTTTACATAACATACAATATCTTATAGACATTAAGTAGGTACACAATTTACCAATTTAATGCTCGTCTCAGACATAGATGTGATTTTTTAAATATTATTGAAAAAATGAAGACTTTCTAAAAAGAATTTAAGGACAATATAATAATTATTATATGAAAATTAGAATAAATTTTTAAATGATTCGTTATAGGCCGGATGATAGATAAGATAATATTAATTTGTTATATTATTAACATGTTGTTCATCTTTAGACTAAAGATTTGATATGATGTAATTAATATTTTTATTATCAAGTTAATTTATATCATTTACCATGTTCAATGTAAGAAATGGGATTAACTGTTCTATATTCATTATTTTTTTGGAATTGGAATAAAAATGGTTTTTCAATTTCACTATTTGAATATTAATATCTTTAAAAAGTGGAATATGATTTACAAAATAAATCTATTCACTCCAAATTATGAATTCTGAAGGCAACTTACTAAGTCAAAACCTTATGATTTAAAATGACCAAAAGTCAATAGTGGAGCCGATAGTAGTATAATAAAACGATATATTAGCTATCAGCACTGCTAAGCCTACACCTTTGTAGGATAATCAAAATCAGCAATAAACTAGCCGGCAAAATAATAGTCCGTCTGAGGAGCAAGGTTACGGAACTTCGAGCGATAATGATCAGCTTGTCTATAATCAGGATGAAAGCGAAGTATGGAATCCAACTATTGACGACTTCATGTGGACTAGATGCGGCAACTCTTTTAGCGAGCAATGTCAAAGTGATGAATTACAATTCCATAATATAATTAAACGCATTATCTATGAGGATAGCGAACATATAGAGCTGTGGTATAGCAAAGGTCTGCTTGAATAATATAACATTCTCTTGTACAAGATTTTTTATTATGGATAGGAAACTAATAGGTACTTATTATGTGCTGTTCATTATTGTTCTTTTTCAGGTATCTATGAAATGGCAACTAAAGCGTATAATATGTTCATGAATAATAATGATAAAGTTTGTGACATTATTGCGCTCACTTTCGATGAGAATGATAAGTAGAAGTTCCACAATATGATTCCTTTATGTGTTAACGAGAAAGAAGTAGCGTAGCTGCACATCATTGACATGAACCTGCTTGATCATCACGCAACCCATATATACAGTGATTTAAAGTTATCTGAAGAAGAATATAACATTTTAAAATAACTTAAATGTAATGAAAACAACATCATTTACAATGATAAGTGGCGAACAAGTAAATATTTCTATGCATGCTGTGTAGCTCTTACTCTATTAGGAAAGTTCAATAATCAAATATCTCAAAATGTAAATAATGCTTCTAATATTGTATACAGATTTAATGAAGGGTTTGATAACGAAAATTTAATTAAATTTCATGAATTAATATTGAAGTTATATAGCTTCTATGTTTATCATTGCAAGGTGATGAAGAATG
>CATEWF010000124.1 GCA_949527715.1 uncultured Mycoplasmatota bacterium
TCAAATAAAGATTATTTAGAAATAGAGTATATTACTATTAAATATAATACTTCTATTTGTAATGATGCATTACATACAATAACAACAGAAAATAATAATATTAAAGAATATAATCTTAAATCAGATGATAAAATCAAATCAGGTGTAATTTCTTTATTGCTTTATAATTCTAAATTAAGTCCTAAAACTTCAGCTTACCTCAGAAGATTTGTTATATATTTATCAAGTTATCAAGTTGCTTTTTGCAAAGGTGTTCAAAGTCTTATAGAAGAAGAAACTTTTGATCCATTTACTGAAAAAGCTATTTTACTTGGACCAGTTCCAAAACAAAGAAATTTTAACTTTGATGATTTAAATGAAAGTGATTATGATATTGTATTTGTGAATATCACCAAAACTTTATCAAATAATGTTCTTACAATAAAAATTATTAGATATCATCCAATACTTAATTTAACAGTTGATGATCCAACTTTAACACCTTCTTCAACATCACAAGTAAATGCTACTGATTCAAAGTATACTGATAATACTTTAAAGTTTACAGCAACCTCAAATATTGTCAATAAAGATTTTACATTTTCATATTCAATAAGAGTATATGGTATAATTCTTAATAGGCAATTCCACGTTAAAATAGAGAATGGTATAATAACAGAATTTAAAGGTATTCAAGATTATACTTTAAGTGAACAAGACCGTCTTAATTATTTATCAGATGTATCAATAGATAATAATATTATTAAAATGAAATTCAAAAACTATACACTTCTTGAACCGTCATGCTTTGATATTGAATATTTAAATATAA
This sequence comes from uncultured Mycoplasmatota bacterium, assembly GCA_949527715.1. Classification (GTDB taxonomy): domain Bacteria; phylum Bacillota_I; class Bacilli_A; order Mycoplasmatales; family Mycoplasmoidaceae; genus Malacoplasma_A. Next base: position 812 of record CATEWF010000124.1, read on the forward strand.
GAAATGAAAAATATTATAAAGGCAATGAATTAGCTATACAATCTAATATTGATAATAACATAAAAGAAATTAATAATAAGATAGAAAGAATTGATAATAAAGTAGATGTGCAGGACTTATGGAGAAATGATAAAATTGATTGTATAAATGAAATTATACAAAATGAATATGAAGTAGAATTATATTCAAATGCTGTGATTGAAAATGGTTTATTAGAATTTACAATTACAACGAATGATGATGATGGAAATGAAGTTAAATATAAATTATATGTTCAAGTTATTAATAGTGTTATTACATGTGAAGGTGTACAAGATAATCAAGTTTCAATTCTAGATCCTATTTCAAGTAATATGATAAATATAGATCCACTTGATAATAGTAGTGATTTTAGGGATAATTACATTGAAAATATATCTATAAATCAAAATCGATTAATATTTAGAGTAATACATTATAAGATAAAAGATATTAGTTATGGACAAAATTCATTAAATATTAATAGTAAAAAAATTAAAAATGTTCAATATTTTTCATTTCATGCTGAAGATACTTTAGATTTAGGATTAATTTCATTTGTCATGTCAATAGCAATAGGTACAGGTGAGAAAAAAATAAAATTCTTGATAAAACGTGATAAAACTGATACAACTCTCAAAACAATCAAATCAAATGAAATAGTACAAGATCCAAAAACAAATGAAGTTCATACAATTAAAGGTATAAAAGTTAATATACCTCTTGGTTATGAATTTAAGATTAAATCATCTACAGAAACAGATATCACAATTGAAACAATTAATTTTGATACAATAACAGGAATTGTGATTGAATTAAATACATTTCACCGTCATATGGAATATGGAATTAGAGATTTTGCTTATATGTCAGATATAAAAGCACTTGAAGATAAAATCAATTCATTAGCAATTAATAGTCATAAAAATGATGCAATTGCATTAGCCTCAATTGAAAATATTGAAGATAATATAATAATTGCAAATGAAACTGATATTCCAATTAATGAAGACCATCAAACTGTTCCAACTTTATCAGACAATACAAACATTAAGAAAAATGGATTTACTTTAATAGGAATAACTTCAACTACTGAAACACCTATCAATGAACATTTTGATTTTGATTCAGAAGATGAAACTTCAATAAAATTCAAAGATGAAAATGATAATGAAATAACATTTAATAAATCAACTTCACAATTAATTTATAATGATGATGAAACTGTTATTATTGAATCATTAACAACTGAAGATAGTTCTAAAAGTTATTA
>CATEWF010000125.1 GCA_949527715.1 uncultured Mycoplasmatota bacterium
AATAACCGCCATTTTATGGTCAACTCTATATTGAAATATGATATGCGCGTCTAAAGCGCTGGACTTTTTGAATTGACTCATTGAATTACATAAAAATAATGATAATAATTAGCTTATATTTATGCAACTTTTTATAGCTTACATAATTTTTCCACAGTCTACACAACCCCTAGCGGGCGTCGAGCGCAGCCGAGCGGCAGCGAGGCGGAGTCGAGACCCCGCGATTGGGGTTAAGACTTGGAAAAAATTTGGTAACATAATAAAGTTGTATTTATAAGCTAACATTGAATTAAAAAAGAATTCAAAAAGTTAATGCATTTTCATTCAAAAAGTCCAGCGCTTTAGACAACGCATAATATAATATCTTTTTTTAAAATTGGAGAAAATAATTTGTTACAATTTGCTTTAATTTTAGGCATTATATGGATAGTTGCTTTTGTTTTCCCATGTATGGATTTTTCATTTTGAATAATATGCATTACTCATATTTTAAGTCATTTCCATGATATCTGCTTGGCCTTCATCACTTTATATCTTCCTATTTATTAAGCCAGTTCAGTTGATATCTATTGGCTTGATTTATCTTATAACTGAGATTGTAATAGATCAATGAGCATATATAGCCCAAATTATTTACACTCCATACCATATCTCTATTATGTAAAATATTGTAATGTATTATATTGTTGATAAAGTATAAACATTACTTCAGATTAAATATGCATTGAAAACAGATATACCAGCAGCTTTTGACTTGCATGAGCATGTATTTATGCATTTTTTATATTTAACACACAGCCTAGCATATATTACTTCATCAATACAATTTCCATAGTTTGTTGACCATCTACTCTTAAGAATGGAAGCACACTCCACTTGCCATAAAATAGATTATTTGGAGTTTAAATGAGTAACTAATATAACATTCTGATTAAACCATTTAGAAATTTTTATTAATATTGATATGATATACATTACTAATTAAGTCATGGTTTTTAGCATCATCGTAACTAAAGGACTGTACATTGAATTATTTGGAGAGGAAAATACGTTTGATAATATATTCAAAATATATTTTTTCATGGACATTTTAGTATGATTCTTTTTCATTTTGATTAATTCATGTCTAACCTCTTTCTTTGCTAATTTGTAGATGCCGAACCCATACTACAACCAATTTTGTTGTTCTATATTATGTATCGAGTTCTGTAAACGAATAATAGATATAATTGTTATCATAAATGTAAACTTTTGAATTATCTATATCATTATTACAATCTTGAGTGGAAGTCCGGAGCATATATTACCATTTATTATTAAAGTTGATCAACAATTTCTGCAAATTGCTCCTAGTTGTTAATAAAAACAATCTAAATAATATAATATCAAGGATTGTCAAATCACCTAATTTTATGTGGATTGTGAAGAATTCCTCCAATAGAAATGGAAGAAAACAAGAGTTCTGGTTGTCATTAAAAAAGGGAAACATTTAGATATATAGATTGTTAATTACTTCTGAAATGTATAAAACATTTCTCTCATTCAGAATCATGGCAATCATTATCAATGAATGAATAAAGTGTAAAAAAATATTATTTTGTTATAAAATAGATTCGATTATATAATCTAAACTATTGATAAAGCTACATTTTTTAGAAGCTTTCAATTATGCTCATACATATTTCGAGCAATTTTTCTATGAAAATATTTGATAACAGATATGAACTCCTTATTAAATGCAAATAACTTTGGCAATCTCAAGAAGTTCTGCTATTGTTATTATACTATTATTATTTTTATTTCTGCCATATATAAGACTAACAGCATTTCTGGTTGAAATATCATTCTTATATGAGGTTAAATTTGTTTCTAAAATATTGTTATAAGCGTTTTTAGTTGAAATATCAAAAGCTTATATCGTTCATAAAAAATAAAATCAATAACTCTTTCTAAACTACATTACAAAAGCCATGACATATTTATGGTATTTATTTAACCATTGATTAATGCAGTATTATTATATTCATGAAAATATGAAAAATATATCAATTTCATATTTCGTCAAAATTTCTTGCTTTTTTTAGAGAACCAAT
>CATEWF010000126.1 GCA_949527715.1 uncultured Mycoplasmatota bacterium
TAAATTATTAAAAACTTTAACATGCTTTGCAAGTGTATTTGCAATTGGATCAACAGTTGTTGTTACTTCTACAAGCTGTGGTTGTAGTAACAGTACATCGAATGTATTACCTGATGAAGTTTATAATATAGATGATAGAAATTGATTATTAGGTTTTAAAGACGGAATCGATTTATCAAAATATGAAAATATTTGTGACACTATGGAAATTCCAGCAAGAGTAACAAGCATTAACGACTATGCTTTTATTGTTGACCCTAGCGTTCAAGAAATAATCTCAACAATTCCATCATATATTACAAAAATAACCTTTGCTGAGAAATCTAACTGTTCTTCAATTGGTGTTGCTGGTTTTTGCTTTTTGTAAATTATCATCTATAACATTTTCAAGTGGTTTAACTACAATCGGTGATAGTGCTTTTTATGGTTGTTCATCATTAACTTCTGTCGATTTTTCAAATTGTAGTAAATTGACTACAATTGATGGTAATGCTTTTAGATATTGTTCAGAATTAAATTCTATAACATTTCCAAGTAGTTTAGAATCAATTGGTGATTTCACTTTTGGTAACTGTTCATCATTAACTTCTATAATTTTCCCTAGTAGTTTAGAATCAATTGATAACGAAACTTTTTGAGAATGTTCTAATTTGAGTAGTATTACATGAGATAGTTGAAATGGTTCATTTGATTCATTAAGCGAGAGTGCATTCGAAGGTGTTTCTCCAACTGGTGGAACTGTGAGTGTAAAAAATCCTGTTGATGGTCATGATAGTGATGAATTGCTTCAATATTTACTTGATAATGGTGGATTACCATCAACTTGAGCTAAATCTATCCCTTTACCAGAAGATGTTTATAACATTGAAGATAATGTTTTGAAAGGATTTACTTCTGAATTCTTAGCTAATCCAAGTGCTTATAGTGACTGTAACACTATGCTAATTCCAGCAAGTGTTGCAAGTGTTAATAACTATGCTTTTTATAGCAGAATTAGAGGTTCATCAACAATCCCATCATTTATTAAAAATTTAACTTTTCCTGAAAATTCTAATTGTTTTTCAATTGGACAGCGATCTTTTATTGCATGTTCATCATTAGCTTCTATAACATTACCAAGTAGTTTAGAATTAATTGATGATAGTGTTTTTTCTAATTGTTCATCATTGAATTATATTAGCTGAGATTTACCTGATGAATATGAAACTGAAATAATAAATTTTAGTTACAATGTATTTTTGGACATTTCTTCATCAGGAACAGTTAAATCTTTAAATCCTTCAATCTCTTCTGAACAACTTCTTGAATTTCTAAAAACTAATGCTGATTTGCCAGAAGGTTGAACTGCTGCTTAATGTTTAATGAATAAACAGTTTAGAAATAAATCTTTATTTAGGAATACAATTCTCAATTTTAAATCCACTATTTAAAAAAATCAGAACTTAAACTTCAAAAATATAACTTTTAATTACCATTTCATAAACTTAAATTCTTAATATTACATGGATGGTTTTTTTATCACAGGGGCAAAAAAATATTTTTTTTGGGAAATAGTATTAGTGAAAGGAGGAAAAATGACTAAATTAACTTTAAATAGAAAAAAATCTATTAATGGTGGTGCTGGTGTAATGGCTGCATGAATTGCAATTATGGGTGTAGCAATGCTAGGTAATTTAATTGCTTCAACTATTACTAGTGTTACAGATAAAGTAACAACTACTGACAATCAGTCTAAATCATATTCTTATTCTAGTACAAAAAAATCTATGTATATGAGAATGTCCCCATTCCCAGCAAGATCTGTTGTTAGTATGTGAATGTAACATTTAGAAAGTGTCTATTCAAAGGCACTTTTTTATTTGTTTAAAATATATTATCTCACTATTATAAATTATGTTTAAATTTAATTTATTAAATATAAAGTTTTATATTATGATAAAATATTCGAAATTATATATATAAATATTGAGATATTTTAATTTTTCTCTCCACTTTTTGATAACTCAGTGCCAACTATTCAAAAAGTTTGACCGTGTCATGACCTTTACTTCGACATATATCATCGAAGGGATTGAATACTAGAAT
>CATEWF010000127.1 GCA_949527715.1 uncultured Mycoplasmatota bacterium
CTAAAAAACCTATAAAAAAAGCAGTTAAAAAACCAACTATTAAAAAAACAAAGAAGCAATCTAAAAAAACTGTAAAAAAACCAACTAAAAAGATAGCTAAAAAACAACCTAAAAAACTCATTAATAAAAAGAATACTAAAAGTGTTTCTAAAAAACAACAATTAAAAAAAACAAAAAAATCTAAATTTGTTGTTCCTGCAATTCTTGAAGCAGAATCAAAAGTTAGAACAATTTCTGACTTTGAATTTAGAGAAATATTAACTAAGTTAATATATAAAGCAAGAACTAAAAAGCGTAATAAAAACACCATTGATCGTAAGAAAATTTATAAAGCTTTTGAAAACTATAACTTTACTGATGAATTAAGCAATAGAGTTAATGAAGAACTAACAAAAGCTAATATTACTATCATTGGTAGTGTAATTGATAGAAACATTAGTGAAGAAGATGAATTTTTACCTAAAAATAAAGACTATCAAATCAATAACTTACAAGGTATTAAAATCTCAACAAAAGACCGTGTTGCCGATGGTGTAAAAACATTTCTAGGTACCCTTGGTTCGTCTAAAATGCTTAAAGCAGAAGATGAAGTAAGAATTGCAAAGCAATTAGGATCAAAAGATCCGGTTGAACACGATTATGCAGTTAATCAATTAGTTACTTCAAATTTACGTTTAGTAACTTCTATTGCTAGAAGATTCTTAAACCGTGGACTTGATTTAGAAGATTTAATTCAAGAAGGAACTATGGGATTAATGAAAGCTATTTCTAAGTTTAATTACAAACTTGGTAATAAATTTTCTACATATGCTACTTGATGAATTAGACAAGCAATTACTAGAGCAATTGCTGAGCAAGCTAGAACTATTAGAATTCCTGTTCACATGTTAGAAACAATCAACCAAGTTTCAAAAGCCGAGAAAAGTTTAACTAGTGACTTAGGACGTGCACCTACTATTGAAGAATTAACTCAAGAATTAGGTGGAGCAGCTGCAGGATATACTATTAAAAAAGTTAGTGATATCAAAAAAATTAGTGTTGATCCAGTATCTTTAGACAAACCAGTAGGTCATGATGAAGAATCTCAATTTGTTGATTTTGTAAGAGATAAAGACATGCCAACACCTGATAAATTTGCTGAAAATGATCTTATAAAAGATCATATTGAAGATTTATTTAAAACAGTATTAAGTGAAAAAGAAGAGGAAGTTATTCGTATGCGTTATGGTATGGAACCATACACTTCAGCGCTTACTCTTGAAGAAGTTGGTGAAAAGATCGGTAAAACTCGTGAAGCTGTAAGACAAATTGAAGCAAAAGCAATTAGAAAATTAAAACATCCAAGTAAAAGTGCAAAACTTCGTAATTTTATAGTTAATGCGGATTAATCAAATTGTTAATTTAATTAAACCTGGCTCAATAGTTATAGATGTAGGTAGTGATCATGCTAAACTAGCAATCAAACTATTAACTAACAAGATTGCTACTTTTGTCTATAACATTGAAGTAAATCAAGCACCTCTTGATAACACAATTAAAAATCTTGACAAGTTTCATTTATTAGACAAAACACAAAATATCCTTAATGATGGGTTAAAAAACTTTCAAATTAAAGATAAAATTAATTATTGTGTAATTGCTGGAATGGGTGCAAAAAATATTGCTAATATTATTGAAAATAAACCTAATAATTTAAATATAGAAAACTTTATATTAGTTCCTAATAATAATGCTTGATTTTTAAGAAGATATCTAAAAGAAAATAAATATAAAGTTGTCTATGAAGAGATTATCAAAGAATCAAATCATTTTTATGAGTTAATTCAAGTTAGTCTTAAAAACGGAAAGAAAATAATCACACTTGAAGATGAATATTTTGGACCATACAACTTATTAAAAAAAACGAAAATACCAGTTGAATATATTAAATTTAAGCTTGATAAATTTAATGGCAACTCAAATTTGATCAAAAACAATAAAATCGAATATGAGCTAATAAAAAACTACATCAATAAAATGTAGTTTCCCAAATTGCAATTAAAAGTGCAACACCAATGATAAAAT
>CATEWF010000128.1 GCA_949527715.1 uncultured Mycoplasmatota bacterium
AAATTAATCGTTTTATCTTTCTTTAAAATTTTGGTTATCGGTATTAACTCAAAAAAATTAATCGTTTTATTTCTTTATTAAGGCAAAAAAACAAGTTTTAAATTAGTTGTTTATTAAGTCTTATTCATTATTTTCTTATTTTATATCAGTTCGATCTTTATCGTGTTTCGGGAAATTTGGTTTTCCCCACTTCTTTAGGTTCGCGCGTGGTACAATGTTTGTCGCTTGTTGATTTTGAGTGTATTCAGCTGTATTACTTGAACTTTGATGTTGAATCGAATTTCGAGATCTCGGAAAATTTGGTTTTCCCCACTTCTTTAGGTTCGCACGAGGCTTATTAAGCTTATTATTTTCAATTTCTAGTTCTTCTGCACGTTCTTCTGTGGGCGATGGAGATCTCGATATGGGTTTCAAGAGAGCTTCGAACTCCTCTAATATTGCTGTTGTAAAAGTGACTGCTCCGGGCTCTATATTCTTAATTTTAAATTGTTTTACGTAAACTATTGTTTTGATTTGGTTGTGCTGCTTCATTAAAAATAAAATAAACTTTTTCAATACTTTACAAAAAATAATTATTTTGGCCGTTTATTCATTTCATTTTATTTATGAGTTATAGTGTACCTAGCCCTCAGCCTTTATTACAACCTCAAGACCCACAAACTATTATGAACAATGCATTATACATTGATAAACAAAATCGAATTATCGAAAAGTTAGGTAGAGAAATGGAAAAGCAAAATGATGTTCGGGAAAAGTTCTCCGATAGATGCTGTTGTTGCATCATTTGTTTCGTTATACTCAATGTTCTTGGGCTAGTTATTGGAATTTGTGCTCTATAAAACTACATCTGGAAAGATGATAATCGATTTAACTAAACAAGAACTTTTTAATAATTTTATCTTATTTATTTTTCAATACTTTACAAAAAAATAACGCTCAAATTTTACTCTCAAAAATTATCGTCTATTTTTAGATCAAGATGTACGCCGCTCACGAACGCTCATTACGCTTCCAACCAATTTTAATTCAACAGCGATACGATATACAACAACTCGAAGACGAACAAACCGACTCGATCGAATTACTAAAAGCTCGATGTGAAGATCTAGAAGAGCTCAATCAATTACTCGTTACGGAGAATAACAAACTCATAGAAGACAACGAATCAATGTTAATTACGCTACGGAGGCTGGCTGCGCTCAAAAAGGCCAGAGATCTAACTTCGATATACATCGAGAATTTCGAAGAAGACGATGGATACTACGAAAAGCATGCAAATGATGCTCTAGATGAATTCTACATCAACAATATAGGTCAAGATTGGAAATTACTCTTTACTGATATAAAAGATCAAAGATCATATTACATCAGATTGGTTGAAGACCTAAATAATCAATTACTCGACCTAGATTTAGGCCCATTTAACTAAATAAACAATTACTTTTACTAATCTTTTTTTGTCTTATTTTTTATTGAAAAAATCCACGGCGCTCGAGATTTGAGCATCAGCAATGACCAAATTAGAGTTGAAAAAGTGGGAAAGAACTTGTACCGACTAAATAAGCATTGAAAATACTATACGATAGCTACTTTTTCAGACGATAAATGGCCTAAAAATATAGCTAATTCTAGTTCATATATAATAAAAAAGACGATAGTTGACTTTTTGAATGAACGATAGTCCACTTTTTGAGAGCAAAATTCTCTATATATAATAATTTATAATACAAAAACACGTTATTTATTAAATAAACATAACATCATACCACTACCACAGTTAACCTAACACAATTCACTACACTCTGTTCACATATTGGCCTTACGACGATTAACAAATTGGCCTTTTATATATTTTTAGCATGCTGGAATAGGTCAAAAGGAAAAGTGGGCCATCTAGGCTATTAAAATATAGGTCAAAAAATATAATGATTAGGCATGTAGGCGTAGTTGTTCGGGAAAAATGGGCCACTCCGCAGGGGTGGCCCACTTTTTCCTGACAACATATAACTACTATCTTTAAAATTAAAGAACTTTTCT
>CATEWF010000129.1 GCA_949527715.1 uncultured Mycoplasmatota bacterium
AATACTTATTGATAAATATTTTTTTACTCTTCATCATCATCAGATGATATAGCATGAAATTGTTTATAATTAATATATGATTTACTAGCATTTGTTTTCTTATCTTTCTTAATTTTATTTTTATAGTCTAGATAATTACTACCAACAAAACTACTAAGTTCAACATCAATATTATATTTGAATACTTCTTTGTAATTATCTATATCCTTCTTTGTATAAATATTACTTTCCATATTAGTTGCAATTTCTTTAAGTGCTTCAATATTATTTATCGTTTCACCATTATCATTTTGACGTTCATTATATCCCAATCCTTTTTGTATGAAATATATTGTAGTTCCAACAATATTAAATAATCTTCCCGAATCTAAATTAAGGTTTTGAGCAATTGATCCACCAATCGGTATGGATTCAGCTAAATTTTCAGTATAATCGTTTTGAATAAGCATTCCGAGTTCAGCATTAACTTCTTTAGAATGAGTACTTTTATAATTAACCCATTTCATCCATTTACCATCACAATCATGTTTTTGCATAATTTGAATTTCATATTCAGTCATAAAAACAGCATTACAAACTTTCATATAATTAAATATCTTCTTTAATGGTTCAACAAAACTAAAATCTTCAGATTTGAATAATGAATCTAAAGCTAATTCCCAAATTTTATTGAAAATACTTGCCCATAATCCTCGTGCAGTAATTCGTTTGCTAACATGAGGTTTACCAAGACCTAATTCATTATATTTTCTATATGCTTTTTTCATATTTTTATCTTGAATTTTATCAATATCGAATTCTAATTGACCAGATTTCCATGTTTTTTCATCATAATCCCAAGTACGAGTTAATTCAAGTTTCTTTTGCATCCAAATATTAAATGGATCAATATCAGGATTATTCGCACGTTCTTCATTCCATAATTTCTTATAAGGACTTGCTTTAAGAAGTTTATATCCATTAACAATAATAGGATTTCCTCTTTTATCAACAATAACTACATCATCAACTCTATCACCATTAAGGTCACAAATATTATTACCAAAGTAATCTTTAGAATTTATTGGTAATAATCTGTATAAAGGATATCCATTTTCATCAAATTTTTTTGAACAATATTCAGTTGCACCTTTACGAGTAGCGCATTTGGGAGAGAACTTAACTCTATAATTTCCATTAATAAGAATATCCCAAAGATTATTTCGATATGTTGATATATCAGTGAATTTAGGATTTTCAAAAGTATAATCATCTTTGAGTCTATCTTTAACTGTTTCCAAAGTCTTATTTTCACGTACACCAGTAGACTTCTTTCTAGGATTTATTTTAGTATCATCGGTTTCATCTTTAACTATTTTGTCTGTAGGTAGTTTAAAAGCATTAAATTCTTCATCCTCAAAAGATTGACTTTTAATAGAAGGTTTCTTTGTTGGCGTTGTAACCGTAAATTTAATTGGAGTTCTAATCATTGATTTAGATGATGGTAAAATACTTTTTTGTTTATTAGGCTTTGGTGTATTTATTGGAGATTGTTCTAATAATAAATCGTTTAAATCTTCTTCAACATTTATATTATACGAATCATCAGCTTCATCTTGAGCAATTTTTTTGAATGCTTGAACTGCATTAGTAATCTTTAGGAAGTCTTCAGTATCATTTCTTACAGTACCCCTTTCATAATCTTTACCATATTTGCGCATATAAGTACCAAAGGCTTCAACTAATTCTCTATATTCATCTTTATCAGTATTATTTGTAATAGTGCTTAATAAAATTGGGTCACCATCAATTTGGTCTCTAATGAATGTAATCAATTGTATCGAATCACTCATTTAATATATATCAAATGTTTACTATCAATCAGGCTGGAAGTATAAAAAAAGTTAACACAATTGATGAACTGATTATAGAATATATTAGACAATATTCTTGTAAATGTAATC
>CATEWF010000130.1 GCA_949527715.1 uncultured Mycoplasmatota bacterium
AATTAAAAAAAATATTTTTCAAGTTTAATATACAATGTTAGATACATTAACCCTACGAGTAGGACCATAAATAATACTACCTTTATTTGATTCATTAGCTAATCCTTGAATTCTAGCGGAGTCTTCAGGTCTTTTCAAGTAAGGGGGTAAAAGAGGAGTAGGCTTACATTTACTATAATGCAAATATTGTAAATTATCAGTTAAATTAACAGGTGATTCATGTAGACCTCTTGTTCTATATTCATTTGTACTTGGTTGTCTAACAGGCTTATGCTCTTTGTATTTTGTCGGAGGCCTGTTCATCTCAACATTAAATGTGATAGCATAGGTATTATCATTAGAGAAGATACTATGATGTGGATAATTTATATTTCTAATTTTTTCAGTTGCCTCATTATACATCATACCTTCTCTTCCTAAAATTTCAACATTTGATGACTTATAGTTATTCGACATTTTAAGTTAAAATTAAATTTTATTCTGGAGTGGTAATGTCATAGTTTCCAATTCGAACTAAAGGTGGCTGACCGTTTGGTCTAACCCAAATAGAAATTGAACAATCATATAACAAGCAGATAAGCGGAGGAGTTTTTACGTCTTTTCTATATGCACTAGTATTATTCTGACTAACAATAATTTCAAAGTTTATTGGCGATAAACTAGTTAAACCTTGCTGGAATGTATTATCTGTTTCTGTTGGTAATCCAATGAAAAATGATGTCTTGTCATTTGAATAAAGACCATAAACATCTTCATTATATTCCTTCGTATTTGTTAATGATGCAACAACATCTTTAGAAAAGCCTGTCTGGTCGCAATTCATATTCATTGCATTTTGACAATATTCAACAAATTCTGGTTCAGCATCTACACCGTTAACAGAAAAAGGTTTCGAAGGAATATTACCATAACCTCCGCAATTTAATTGGAACTTTGTAAATTGAGGATTTTTGAAGTAAGTATGATGAGTATGTTTTAATGGGAATAAGCAAAATATTGAATCTACAAAACGTGGAGTAATTGTACACGTTGATTTATCATTTTCTTCACTTAGTATTTTCGTTGTGGTAAACACTGAAATTGTTTGAGTTGGAAATGTTAATGGATGTTCTGGATTTGAATATCTTTGAACTAAACTACTATATACGTCATCGCTAATTCCAAAGCAAGGAATAATTGAAGAACATTCTGTAATTTCATAATCAGAGACAGTAAATGTACGTTCATCGGCAACGAGTGAATGATAAGCTGGTATAACGGTGTCTTTATCTGCTGCTGTATCAGTTTTACCGACCCATACTTTAATTGGTTCTCCAATTGGAGTAAATTCTGTAGTAATATAAGGTAATTTTAAACTACTCAATGCAAATGCGTCATTTTGTAAATCACAATCTGGACCACATGGACAGCAAAGGAGTGCTGCACAAGAGAAATATAAACGTAATTCAAGTTTTCCAGCAAAAGCAGGTAAATATTTAATATTAGATAATGGTAAAAATCTACGTAAATCTATTTTTAATTTAATATTTATATCAGCAGATGCTTCAGCTTTCCATTCTACAATTCCTCCACAACGTTTATATTTACCATTCCAAATGTCTTTATGTCTTGCTCTGGAATATACATCTGACCTTTTAACAGCTTCATTATCTGAGCAAGCAGTTAAAAATGATTCTTCACATCCATTATTTTGAGTGTAGATTGTTATTCCGTTTGCTACAATTTCATATTTTTCTACAGCGTCTCGTGCATCTTTAAATCCAAACCATAACTTATTGAATTTATAATCGCCATGATTTATTTCATTAATAGGTTTTTTAGCATCTGCATTAAGGGTGATTTTCATATTTGCTCTAATAAATCCATTATATATATCTGCAGTATTATGAGT
>CATEWF010000131.1 GCA_949527715.1 uncultured Mycoplasmatota bacterium
CATTCCTTTATCCATTAATGCCCTTAATGCATTTAAATAACCAACTGTTGATTTTCTGTCTTCTTTACTATATTCATCTTCTGAAACTTGTAAATTAGTTAATTTAACAAATAAATATCTTGTATTAACATTAATTGCAACTAAATAATACAAATCACGAACAATCATAATATCAACTAAATAAGTATTTCTTGGAGCAACTTTATGTAATTGATATTTCTTCTTATTTTCTTTTAATGGAAATGATGATGGTTGATCTGTATTTGTTTTTAATTCAGGTTTTAATGATTGAAGTGCTTTAACTTTATTTTTACTTCTAAAACCAGAAATATTTGTAAATTGAGTTGGTCGATAAATAATTGTATTTTCAGGAATATGATTAAATATATTCTTATATTCTTGATATGCTTTTTGAAATGTTTTACTTGCTGGTTTAAATGGTCTAATAATATCTTTAAAATCTTTAAATTTTAATGGATAAACATCATCACGATCATCAATTAATTGTTTTAATTGTCTTTTAAAAGCCATTTTTTATCTAATATTAAAAGAGAAATGAATAATTTAAGTCTGCCAACAAAACCCAAACATTATAGAAAAACATTTGCTACTGATACTTTAAAGAAAATCAATTTACGATTAGGTTATTATAGAAAAGTATTAAAGAATAATAATATTAGTAATCAAAGAAGAGAAAGAATTAATAAAAAGTATGAACGTGATATTAAAATCAGGATTTTATTAAATCGTGCAGTAAGTAATTTATATAAATAATTTTAATATATTTTTACCTTTATTTTAATTTTGAAATGACGTTTTCTCGACAACAAATTATTGATTACACGAATCAAATTAAGAATTTATATAAACATCAGGATCTTCAAAAAGTTTTAGAAGATATTAATCAATTACCAGTAGAAATTAGTCCTCAAGTAATTCAAATTGAACATGCACCAAGAAATAAAGAAATAAATGCTATGTCATTATTTAATTTCTTAAAAGATCATAATTATTTTCATTCATATGGTGAAATTACAGTTGAAAATATTCAAAGATTTATTGATTCACTTTTTCCTGAAGAAGAACAAAATATTTCAATTCCTACTGAAGAATTAAGTAATCAACAAATAATTACTCAATCAACTAATGAAATAAATAATTTATATAATGATAATGAATTAAAACAATTAATGAGAAGAATTAATTCAACTCCTGAAATTGCAATAAATTTACCAATTGGTAATTTTAAAATTAGAAATGCACAAAATTTAGCAGAAATGTTATTGCAAAAAGGTTATTTTAATTATTATAATTCAATTAGTAAAGAAAATATTGAAGAATTTATTAATCCTGAATTTGAACAACCAATTTCACAAAATTCTGTAAATAATTCTTCAAATTTTAACTTTTTACCAGTTCAAATGCAATCTAATCAACCACAACAAGTAAATCCTTTAGAAAATTTTATTGTAAATACAGTAACAGTTGATGATTTATTAGGAATTTATAATCGATATGCACCAAATATGTTAACAGGAGACGAACTTGACGAAATATCAGGAGGAAATACTGATGCAGCAAAAGCACATTTATTAGAAACAATATTAACAGCAGCAAGAGATGGAAATTTAGTACGTTCAGGAGGAGGTGGATTTGGTACTAAAAGAGGAATGAAAGAATTAGAAAAAATTATATTAGATTTACAACGTGATGTTAAAAGAGTAACAAAAGCAATTTCTCCACAAGGTGCTCAAGATATTGTCGATAAACATAATCGAGCTAATCCTAAAAATTTATGGTCATTAGATACAAGTGACAGAAATAAAGACGGAATTCCTGATGTTGTTATTCAAAATAGTAGAGGAGAATCTATGTATGTAAATG
>CATEWF010000132.1 GCA_949527715.1 uncultured Mycoplasmatota bacterium
TTCTTAAAAGTATTAAAATGCAAATTGTATAATGATTTTGTTTCACCAGGACCAAATGCAAAGGCCAGCGGAATTCCAGAATTTCCTACAGATGCCATAAGAATTGAGGTGACATAACTCGACAACACTTTCCAGGTTGTATCAACAAATAGGCCGTTGATAATGTTTTCATTTTGTAAAATTGATTTAGCATAATTAGATATGAATATTCCATTTATAATATAATGTTCTGAATTGTCGTGCATTACTTTTGCCAATCTTCTTCTTTTAACACACTTTTCTACATTTAATAATAAATATCCTTTTACTTTTTGTTTTAAACTGTTTAGACTATGGACATCTTTGGACCTTGGAAGAACAAATGTATTGTAATACTCGTGTAAAAATTTCGTGTTATCGTTAAAATGGCAATTTGTTTGAATCATTTTTTTTGTAAAATGATGAAAAATCGTTGAATAATCATACAAACCTGTGTAAAGAACAGGTATGTTTTGAATCATTGCAATTGTTCCGCCAGATAATTTGTTTATATCATAAGTAATGAGTCTGGAATTTAGGCTTCTTTCTTTGGCGGTTGCCTGACCTTAGAGTCGATAAAAATTTAGAAGAATCTAGATCCCAATCATCAAGCAGCCATTCTGAAGATGAATAAACCGTGATTTGTTCAGAAACTTCAATAATTATTTTATTCTTCTCTTTAAGATTGTGAACAAAAACAAATTTTTTTGTAACAATATCATTTTGATCTTTTTCTAACGTTAAAAATCTTCTTGGGACTCTTCGAAAATTATCAATTTCATTTAGGAAACATGAAAGTAAGAGCATATTCCATGGCTCTCCACGTGGAAACAATTGAATTTTTTTTTTGTTTCGTGCACCAATGATTTGATCAATAAGCATAGGTTCGGAAATAAAATGCAGGCTTTGGATATCTGCGTCCATTTATCTTTGTGAGGTGTAGAATACCTTAAAGAACTTGCAATTCATTTTTTAAGGCTTCAGAAAATTCAATCTTTATTTGTTTTAATTTCTGTTGATCGGGTTCCAAATTTTCAAAGCTTCAGAAAATTCAATCTTTATTTGTTTAATTTCTGATATAGTAAAAAAACAATAAATAAATAATATTGATTACAATACTGCAATAAAATGAATCAAAACAAACAAAAGAAGCATTGGTACTAATTGACGTAATTGTCTCGATTTTATAAATAAAATGTTTATATATAAACATTAATCTCTAAAATAAGTTTAAAAAGTTTATGTATTAATACTGAGTATATCATATAATAATAACAAAATATCTTTAAACTATTTTTGTAATAAGATATCTTTATATTTATGTCTGGAAATCATTAGAGAAATTTGCATAATAAAACGCTTTTGCTGATATAATTATTGATGTCTGGACGAGAAAACGCATTAATATAATGTTTTTGAAAAAGGTGGCCGATAATAATATACGGTTTTGATAACATTCTTATAATTGACAATTTTAAGATAAAAAACGTAGCAAATCATTATTCTTAGTATTTTGGTGTCTTAAATAACTGGTGTTCTGTATCAATTCCAATTATTGGCTAACATTGAAAATTTTCAATTACAATTGATAATTGACAGCATTCGAGAGATCATCGCGGGTGTTTGTTGGCTGGTTTGAACAATTATTGGCTAAATGTTGATAATTATCATTAAAATGCTTTTACTTATTTTAAATTTTTAATTTGAACAGACCTTAAAAATTGACAAAAAAAAAATTGAATACTCCTTGGTGTAGAAAAGGTCAATTTTAAGTCTACCGAACAAAATTTTAATTTACTTATTCAACACCAAAATACTTA
>CATEWF010000133.1 GCA_949527715.1 uncultured Mycoplasmatota bacterium
TTATGATAATAGTTACAGCAGGTTGTTTTGATAAAACACCAACTTGCAGTGATGAAGATGTTAAAGAACTGGCAGCCCAGATATATAAAGATTATGTTAAAGAATCTATAAAAGAAGTAGAGCAATATAAATCAGTTATGTCAATGTTTGGCTTAAATATTAATGAACTAAAATCATACTTTGTAATGAACGAAAATATGACACCAGAAGAAGCAGATTTAATTGTTTATTTTTTACAATTAGATAAAGACTCTGTAGATAAGCTGCATATTACTATTGATGACATTTTATCAACCAACATTGATAAATCTATAAAAAAATGTTCATGTAGAGCAACATTCAAAGTGCAGGATTTTATTGAAAACAAACAATTTGAAAAAGAGTTTGACTATACAGCACAATTATCGGATGATAAAAAACATATTTATGTTGAATTATTATCAAATGATAATTAGCATTTTGAAACAATACTATCGTTTTTAGATGGTAGTATCTGTTTAATTTATACAATAGGATTGTGATATGAAAATACTTATTGTTACTTTTTATATCAGAATAGTGGGAGAATAATATGAGTTTTATAATAAAAAGTATTCTATACTTTACACTTATCTTATTTTTGCTACCTGCATATACAATAGCACAGGAGACGATAACAGCAGTAACGGATAAAAATAAAGAGAAAGTGCAGAGACAACTAATCAAAGGTTTTCAAGATATGAGCTGTATAGATGGATGCCCTGAAAATGAACCCTTTTACTATTATGCAGAAGCAGAATATGCAATAAAAGCTATTGAAGCGATAATGAATACAGCAGATACAAAACAAAAAGATTCTGTAAATATTATTAATATTAATAACAGTCTAATAGTCATTGAAGTGAAAAAATTTAACCAAGATATGATTAATTCTTTAAAAAGAGGAACAATCCCTTGTGTAGATTCTGCAAAATTAACGCCAGAAAAACTTGAAAATCAATTTGTTTTAAGAGTAGTAATTAATAAAAAAATCACTAATAACTATATACCCATAGAGACATTTTATACATCTTCGCTGCCTATTTTTCAAACAAATAAGAAAAACAAGCGAATATACGATAAAATATCTGCAAGTGATGATGTCTGTTTTAATGATTTATCAGATTACCTTATTAGATTGGATAAAGACAGAATTATATCGGATAAAAACAGAGTGGTAATTGCAACAAATGATATAAAAACATTAGAGAGTGCTTTAATGATGTATAAACTTGACAATGGTAAATATCCTACCACTGAACAAGGGTTACAGGCTCTCGTTGAAAAACCGAAACTACAACCTATTCCAAACAACTGGAATCCGGGTGGTTACATGTCAGTAACGACTATTCCTAATGACCCTTGGGGCAATGATTACATATATAAAAGTCCGGCGGAAAGTATAAAAGCAGACTATGAAATCATTTCTCTAGGGGCAGATGGACATAGAGGCGGAGAAAAATATAATGCCGACATTACCACATATAATATTAAGTAGTATTTAATAATCAATGGAAAGTATATAACTTTCCATTTTTACAATCTAATACAGTTTAATTAAGAATGGACTTACCCAAAAAACTTAGACTAATCTATATGTTAAATATAGCAAGAAAATTTAAGCTAAATTAGGTAATACTAAACTTGATTTATAAGTGAAGCATATAAAAAAATAGAGAATTTAGATTTTTCGCCTGTAAAAATCAGGCTCAAAATGACTGATAATGCGAAACTCGTAGTCTATACTGAGATTGATTTGTAAGCGAAGCATATAAAAAAATAGAGAATTTAGATTTTTCGCCTGTAAAAATCAGGCTCA
>CATEWF010000134.1 GCA_949527715.1 uncultured Mycoplasmatota bacterium
TTATATATATAAAGACTCATTTCACCAATAGTATACTATTGGCAGTGTTAGTTTCATAAAGTTTATCTGAACACCAATCAAATAGGTATAAACTCTTCAATATCTATTAATATAACATTTTGAGCATGACATCCAATAATTTAAAAAAAGACATCGCCGTAGTATAGTACAGGTGGTAGTCACTACTTTCTCCAAACAGATGCCAAAAAAAATTGCCAACTAATTCAATAATCTAGACTCCTATCATTAAGTTTGATTAGCTTTATCCACAAAACAATATTATCTATCCTCAACAAATATATATGAATAAAGTTGGAAAATTCTAATATCTCCAATATTAATAAAGAAATACCTAATTCAAAGTAACATATAATGATTTTATTTCGATGTGAATATTAAATATTGATGGCAAATGAAACATAAAAGTATCGCTTCAAAATAAAAATCCTACTATACAAGTAAATTAAAGTCTTCACTATTTATTTGCATGTTGTCATTCTGCCAATCATAAAATGAATGCATTATGTGATGAAGAAAGAAAATAAATAATATTAAGAACTAATAAAGTATATAGTTCTCAATAAAAATGGTATGATATCATGTGAATTAATAGAATATATTGGTTTGTGTGATTTAAGCTGTCCCCAAAAACTAAATCTAATATATAATATCACTAAGGTTGCTATTGAAATATATATATATAAATAACCATTTAACATCCCAATTTTCTTGTATAAATAGCAATAACCTCTGTCCATGTCAATCAATCATTACAAATAGTTCAAATAATCATTACACCAATCATTATACATTGCTCTCTCTTTTTTTATATAATCATATGTTCTGTCAAAACATTAAATAAAATATTTTAACAAAAGTCAATCGTATTATACATTTTATTCACGATAATAGATATTTTGAACACAATACTAAATGGAATTTTTTAGATTTACAATATAATGAGCTCGTTCATGAATAGAGGAATGTGCTGCTACTCATTTAAGAGCTTTTGCTTTAAATATAAATCTTTTTGGTTCGATTGGTAATTCATTTATGTTTCTAGTAAAGTAATTCTTGCTTCACAACCCTCTATTGTTTCTTTTAGCCTTGTATTAACTAAATAATTAGTTATAAATTTCTTGCTTTATGTAGTATATGTTTTATGATCATTCGTGTATCTAATACATTTTACATTATGAGCTCTATGACCTATCTTCCATTTCCATGGTATTACTTTATATTCCAATGAGCTATTTATGTAATAAATAGGAAAACTAGAAACATTATATTCGGTAATCAATTTGTAACCCTCGCTTTTCATTGATTCTCGTATTTCTGTGCTTGAAAATCATCCTTTTGTCATTATTTATGATAAAAACATATTTTTTAGCTTTTTTGGAACAAAACCCTGGGGAAATAGCTCTGTCGTAATAAAATGATCAACTTCCGAGGTTTCAAAACGCTTTTAAGGCTGTGCGGAAGCTTGAAATGCTGAAACACCAATTAACATATACTATTTCTTATTTAAATATAAATACATTCCATTAGCCACAAAGGTGATTTTGCCTTTGTAAATGCACTAGGAAAGAATTTCTTTAATATATTCTTGCTTATTATTTTAACCGAAAAACGCATTTTACAAATAAATGTTTAATTTCATCGTTTAAGATGATGCTAGAATTAAATCTATAGGCATCTATGAATTTGTTGACACTGATGCAATTGTATAAATAAAAAGTAAGTTCAATATATAAATTATAATATTTTAAAATCGTAGGCCTTATTTTTTTTACATCACAAATACTATAAACGT
>CATEWF010000135.1 GCA_949527715.1 uncultured Mycoplasmatota bacterium
CTCAAAATTGATATAGATGATGATATCAAAAATAAAATAATTAATGGGAAAGATGTTGATGTATTTAAGTTCATTTTACGTAAAAACATTATATATGAAGGTGAAGGTGTCTTGGTTAAAGAATTTATATCATATGTGAAAGATAATAAAGTGTATAACCCAATCATAACTTGTAATGAAAACAATACATGTAATATCCAACATTTAGCTAATGACAAATCAGAATTTTTTATAGCTTTTGATATGAATAGATTGCTTGTTCCATATACATTATATATGAATGGAGAATTATCAATTATGAATTTACTTTCACAAGAAGCATTAGTTGCAAAGAAGCCCACAATAAAGTGTGATATTATCGATGCTAAGAACGCTCTAAAGCTACATGAGTCAGATGTACATTATTTTTATAAACCAACTATTATAACAGAAACAGATGAATATTATAAGATGGTATTTACTATACCTGATGACTATGATATCCCATTTAATTTAGAATTCAAATTTAAAGAATATTGCTTTGGAAATAGCTGGCTTTTAACTTGGAAAAAGGATAGATGGGACGGTAAGAATGCTCAAGGCAAGAGTAATAGTAAAATTATCAAAAAACTAAATAAATCAACTCCAATAAATGATGAAGGTTTGTACTGTCCATTCGTTATGATAAAACGAGATGAATGGAACGGAAGATTTATGTCTGGAGATAACTGGATGCATGACTTAGTGTTCCAATTAAATGGAAAAATATTTACATTAATTTACCAAAACGGAAATAAAGTAGATGGAACAAATAAAGTGAGTGTTGCTAGTGCAGTATATGATAATGTTAAATATGATGGCTATGACATAACCAGTATTCAGCCTCATATAGAAAATTATAGTTCTAGTGGAATTGATTTAGAGAACGTAGCAGAAATCTATGTTGATATACCTACTCCAGGATATTCTCAATTTCTAAATAGGTTTATACTTACAGTACAAGGATTTAAAGTTATTAGAGGTAGAGCATATATTAACACTGCAGCTAAAGTTGATACAATTGAAAGATTAAACTATGCTTGGGAAGACAATGTTGAGAATAAAACTAGAAATATTGAATTGTACTTAAATAAACAATGGGTTGACCCTATAGAAGAAGTTAATTGGGATCCAACTACAAATGCATTTGATTATATTATCAAACAACAATATTATGAAATAACTCCAAATCCAAATGCTGCAACCACGCTCTACACAGATTTCAATATCACTTCATCAAAAATAATTACCGCAGATAATATAACTACTATGCGAAGTGATTTAAATCTTTTAACTAATAATTTTGATGTT
This sequence comes from uncultured Mycoplasmatota bacterium, assembly GCA_949527715.1. GTDB lineage: Bacteria > Bacillota_I > Bacilli_A > Mycoplasmatales > Mycoplasmoidaceae > Malacoplasma_A. The sequence continues at coordinate 1,330 of CATEWF010000135.1, forward strand.
ATGAATTATGATGTAAAAGATTTAATAAGTAAAGTTAATACAATAGCTGGAGAAGTTGCAATTCACGAATCAAAAACAAAATATTTACAAGACGATATTGATTGTGTAAGAGTCATGTCAGAAATTTCTTTATGTGTTGGAGTGGCAGGATTAATTTTGAGCTCAACTGGAATATCTTTTCCATCTATTAGCAGTGGCGGTACATCAAGTTCTGGTGGATTCTTAAAAGGATTATTTTCTAAAGTACATGCATGGTTTAAAGGACCTGGTTATGCACAAGTACCAACCTTACATCCTGAAGTATTATCAGTTAAAACAGACATCAATCCTGTTATCGTATGGTGCGAAGAAGAATATAAAAAAATGGAAGATGAAGAATCTGAAGAAAATCCTGATGAATTAGTTTTAACAGTTGGTGGAACTTATGAAGTTTGTAATCAGTTTAGAGAAAGTTTAAAACCAGCGTTCTTAAGATTAG
>CATEWF010000136.1 GCA_949527715.1 uncultured Mycoplasmatota bacterium
TGGTGTTGCACTTTTAATTGCAATTTGGGAAAATGCACAATAATGTGCATTTCTTTTTTTTAATAGTAGTGGAACAGGTACTAAAAAATTAAAATAAACCGTTTCAAGTACTTATTTAATGTATTTTAAAATAAAAATGTGCTAAGTATATATTTAAAAAATATAGTTTTTAAAAGCAGTTAATTAGGAACTTCTCAATTTTCTGGAATTCCTTTTGTTTTTAAATAATCAAGTAATTCATCACTATCATGTCCATTAATAGGATTAGTTACACAAACGTTTCCATAAGTGGGAAGACCCGTAAATGAATTTTCATATAAAGCAGTTAATGTACCTTTTCAAGAGTTTCATGTAATATTATTTAAAAAAACACAATCACCAAAAGCTTTGTCGCCAATTGCACTTAAACTACTTGGGAATGTTACAGAAGCTAATGTTGAACAACTATTAAAAGCATAAGAACTTATTATTTTTAAAACATTGCAATTAGATAAATTTAATGAATGTAATTCAGAACATTTTTCAAAAGCACCTTCATTAATGGTAGATAAACTAGTACATTTTGAGAAATCAACTGAAGTTAGTGATGAACATGCATAGAAAGCATAACTACTAATTGTAGTTAAACTACTAGGGAATGTAATAGAAGTCAATGATGAACAATTTCTGAATGCAGAATTGCTTATTGAAGAACAATTAGAATTGTTAGGAAATCTTAAATTTGTAATAAACGATGGAATTGTTGTACATTCTGATCTTCCTTTATAAAAAGCATTAAAGTGAACATTTGTTACACGTGTTGGAATTAACATAGTGTCACAATCTTTAAAATTATCTTGATAAATTTCAGAATCCGGATTGTTTAAAAAATCATCTTTAAATCCCATCAAAACATTGTCTTCAATGTCATAAACACTTTCTGGTAAAGAGACAGATCAAGTTTGTGGTAATCCACCATGATCTTTTAAATATTTAAGTAATTCTGTACTATCATGCTCATTAATTTGATTAATTACTTCAACTGTTCCATCATCAGGACAAACACCACTAAATGAAGTTGGATATAAAGTAGTATCACCGTTTCAACTATTTCATGTAATCCTATTTAAACTAGTGCAATTATCAAATACATTATTATCAATCTTGGTTAAATTACTTGGAAATGTAACTGAATTCAAACATGAACAACCAGAAAAAGCGTATTCACCAATTGAAGATAGATTATCAGGAAACACAATAGATGTTAACTTTGAGCAATTTTGAAAAGCATAACTATAAATTATAGATAGATTTTTAGCAGCTGAAAAATCTATAGAAATTAATGATGAACATTCTTGAAAAGCATAGGTAAGAATTTCATTTAAACTGCTTGAAAGAGTTACAGAAGTTAATGAAGATTTAGTGAAAGCATCTTGACCAATTGAATAACAATGAGATCCTTTAGCAAAAGTTAAATTTTTGATAAAAGATGGAATTGTGGATACAAAATTATGATAAAAAGCAAAAGTATTAATACTTGTTACACGTGCTGGAATTTTAATAGCGTCATATTCACTATACGCGCTTGGATTAACTAAAAATTCAGAATTAAAACCTTTCAATACATTGTTTTGATCAATATCATAAACACTTTCTGGTAAAGGGTTAATCTTTTCTGATGTAGACTCACTACAGCTTGTCGTTGTAAAAGGAATTGATGAAGCAATTCCTAATCCATAAGCAATACTAACTACTAATTTTACTAATTTCATATTGTTACTAAATATAATACTTTTTTATATAAGT
>CATEWF010000137.1 GCA_949527715.1 uncultured Mycoplasmatota bacterium
ATTTGGGGCTTGTAGTTAGTGTGGAATGTACATTGATAATTGAATATTTGTTGATGGTTGGGGTGATTGTGTGATTAGTATTGTATTTGATAGGGGACACTTTTGACCAACAGTTGTTTTTGGGATTGAATATTTGTTAATGGTGTAGTATGATAAATGTATTTAATACAAGAGGAGGAAATAATCATGCAGGATGGAGAATTAATTTATAGATTTAGAAAAATATTAGACCTTATGCGAGATGTAGGAAGAAGATTTCTATCTGATGGATGGAAAGAATTTGAGTTAATCTCTCCTCTATTTGTACAACGCTTTGACTATATATACCCAAATGAATGTACAATAATTAGAAACTATACAAAAGAGATATTATCCAGCAAAAAATATAATTCCAATGATTTAAGGGTTATAAGAGATGCAATGGATGTTATAGTGGATGGATATGAGGATAAGGAGAGAAAATTGCATCCTCCAAAACCTAATAAGGTATTTATAAGTCACGCGGAAAAGGATAAAAAGATTGTAGAAAAGTTTGTTGGTTTATTGAACCGAATCGGATTAAACAGTAATACATTGTTTTGTAGCTCTATTCCAGGATTTAAGATTAAACAAGGAAGTGGGGATATATTTGATTATTTAAGATCAGAATTTAATAATAATAACTTATTTGTGATATTTATGCTATCTCAAAACTTTTATGAAAGTGTTGCATGTCTTAATGAAATGGGAGCTGCGTGGGTTTTGCAGAAACAATATCAATCTATTTTACTTCCAGGATTTAATTTCAAAGATATAGAGGGTGCAATTAATTCAAGAGATATTAGTTTTAGGTTAGATGATAAATATAATAGAATTTCTGCAATGGGAGAATTTAAGGATAATATAATTAGTTTTTTACAACTTAATTCCGTTGATTCTTCTGCATGGGATTATTATAGAGAACAATTTTTTGAAGAGATTGATAATATATAATCTCTTTGAGTATTAATCTTTGTAATTTTTTTGTGGGAATTCAATATATGAAAGCGTAGATAAAAGTAAAAAGACTAAAGGAATTTGATATACTGTATAGACATCGTATTATCACAAATGAAAAAGGAGATTACATCTTGAGTTATATAAAAAATGTTTTAAAATATATAGTAATTGGAATAAATATTATGTTGACAATGTTTTTTGCTGGATCGTATTATGCTGGAGTAGGGATAATTATGGGAGTAATAAGTATAATTATGAGTTGCTTCTTAAAGGAAAATAAAGTAGCGTATTGTATAATTAAAAGCCAGATAAAAAAGTATGATCTTAACATATTATCTGATAGAAAGGAACATAATTCTTTGTTGGTTTCAATAGCGTTTCTAATAATGGCGGTGAAGATAGGAGCAGCTATTGCAATGATTGTTGAAGGTGCCGCAATAATATTATTGGCTTTTTGTATATTGTTAGTAAGTGGTTGGCTTTTAATGGGAAGTTCAAGTGGTATGTCCGTTGGTAGTGCGTACAATATCTCAAGGGTGGTTATGAAAATATACTTATTATGTAATTCATTAATTGAGAAATTGGCTTTGTTAATTGTAAAAATCGAATTTTTATTATTAAAAATAGAGAAGATATAATAATACCAGCTATCAAATATAAAATGGTAGCTGGTATTTTTTTACTCTCGCCATCAAAACAAATATTCTTAGTTTCCAACATTAAAACAGAATACAAAATATATGAGCTTTTAGTAGTTTCAAAAATTAAATTGCTATAGGTTGTGTTTTTTGTACTCAAAAAT
>CATEWF010000138.1 GCA_949527715.1 uncultured Mycoplasmatota bacterium
TATATACGTGAACTCGATTATGATTAACAGTTATTTTGGTATCATTACAAAACTTCATTAATTTTTCTTTAAATGTTTTAATACTACATTTGCTAAATCCATTGTCATTTACCCAATTAACATAATCAGAATATGCATCACAACGTGGATATCCATTAATGAATTTTGAAATGTTGTCTTGTATGAACAATTCATATGATGTTTGAGAAGCTTTTAATAACAATTCTCTTGCTTCAGTTTGTGGGATTATTCTTGGGTTAAATTCACTAATATCTCTTTTCATGAAAAACGTGAACAAATTATTATAGAAATCTTTATAAAAATCTTGTTTAAATGTATCATATAATGGTTTAAAATAAACGGTATCATTTACATGTTTTGCTGAAGGTTCAATAACAACATAGCGTCTATCACCATATTCTAACTTTATAGGCATATCATTATTGCTAACCAAAATAATATTACAAACATTTTCTGTTATTCGTGGAGTTATATTTTTTTCTTCAATTGTTATAGTATCTTCTGTGATAATCGTTTTTAATACATCCAAATTTATATATTTGTTGGCATCCACACTTTCTAATTCATTACAAACAATCAACTTTTTGTTCTCAATTAATGTATTAAATTTGCCTACTATATGTTCAATGTTATTGGAGTTTTTAAATGCATATCCTTTTAATAGTTCAGATATAATATTGCAAAATATTGTTTTACCACATCCATGTGCACCAGTTAAAACAAGGGCAGTATCTGTTTTGCCATTAGGGTTTTGCATTATATAGCTAATCCAATTGAGAATATAATTATATAGTATTTCATTATTGTTTGCAATAACTTCTCGAACATGGTTTAAGAAAATATCAATTTTGTTATTATTAACTGAATCTAATAAAGTATGGTTATAACCTCTAAAAAATGTAAAAATATCTGGGTCTTCACTATAAAAACTCATGCCATCTTTCATGAATAAATTCTTGTTTTTGCCTTCGTTATATATCATAAATGCGTTAACAGTTTTAAGTTTTCCTTCTTTGTAATATTTGCCTATGTTAATAGACTTCATTAAAAGTTCAAATTGCTTATTGTTAATATGTCTGAGAACATATATTTTGTTAGTTGCATCATAATCTTTAATTATAAAGTCCATAATAGCTTTATTAATAATGACCAAAATTCTTTTTAAATCATTAAGGAATTCTTTAATGTTAACACCTACTCCTCCAGGTAATGAGTAATTTTTTGTGCGAAACTCTTTAAGGGAAAACTTTTCTGGCATCTCAATTGTTGTAAATGGGTCTATTGATTTTTGGGCATATTTCTCAAGATATTTCAACCTTGCTTCTTTTGGTAAATGTTTTACAATTGAATAGAACCATTTGTTGTTCTCAGTAAATTCATAATATTTCATGTATAATTCAACTGTGTTTTCATTATGATGTTCTCTAGAGAAATACCATTTGTTAATAACATTATAACAAAAATCTTGGTCATATGGAGAATGTAAAAAATTTGTTGCTATATTCTTAAGGTTATCATATTCTGGAGGAAATTCACTTAATAACTCAACTATTTCTTCAGCTTCCATCATTATAAGATTGTCGTTATAGCTTAAATCGCAAAGTTCTTTCGTTAATTCAATATTAAGTTTGGCGTTAACTGTTTTCTCTTCTTGGACTTTAAAAAGTTTACTCCATTCAGATTTTTCAATAATTGGTTCATTTCCTCTAACTTGAACTATTTGTGTTGATGGTTCGAGATTATTGCA
>CATEWF010000139.1 GCA_949527715.1 uncultured Mycoplasmatota bacterium
TCATTTTACTTAATTGAAAGTCGTTTAACGTTATTAAAGTCATTTTCCTTTGTGTGAGGTTATTTTGCTTCATTTAAGATTATTTGACTTCATTTTACTTTACCTAAAGTTATTTCCGTTATTTAACCTTATTTACCGTTATTTGACTTAATTGAGGGTCTTTTTGCTTTATTTACCATCTTTTACTGTCTTTTAACTTAAAAAAACCTTTAAAAATTCACTTTCCACTCAAATCCTCCTTCCAGAATTTAAAGTTTCATAGAAATCAAATGAAAACAAAGAGAAAAGAGGAGGAAAAGGAGTGACAAAAACACAAACCGCATTGAAAACCAAAGAAAAACAAAAGAAAAACTTTTAAAAATCCGCAAAAACTAAAAGAAAATCAAAAAATTAAAATAAAAAACTTAAAAATTTTATCACAAAAACAGAAAATGAGACAAAAGAATGAAAAGTAAAGCAAAGGAATGTTAATTAATGAAAATCAATGTCAAATAATGCAAAATAAGACGATTTAATGCAAATCAATGCGAATCAAACCTAAATAATGTAAATTAAACAGAATTACAGAAAATAACACAAAGTAAAGCTAATTTCTCCCAGTAAATACAGTATAACTAAATAATTGAGGAAATCAGACACCTATAAGCTAAACAGACTCTTTATATACAAGAAACTAATAACTTTAACTTAGAACAACTGCAATCCAGCTAATTACTTCCGACTCTCAAATGTCGAACTTTTAAGCTTCAATACATATTTTTACTTTAAAAAACGTCAAAATATAGATAAATCTTAAATTCCTACTTGAAATAACACAAATACAAGCATTTAACGTTTGTAAACGTAAATTTAAGCCAAAACTATGCAATGATAAGACACATTATGAAATAGAGCAAAGTAATCAACATATAAATCTATATAATGATCTATAAAGACATTATATTTCCTTATTTTATAAATTCCATTTTAACACACCAATACAGGATAAATATTTCATATAATTATAAAAGCATTTAGCTCGTAAATAGAATCAAAGAAACTATAGGGGTTTAAAATAAATAAATTAGCTATTGTTTAATTAAGTATATTATAGTTTATATTTAGTTAAAATCGTGTCTATTTAAAAATGGCGTTTATTCTGTTATTTCCTAAAATATGAGACAAAAATCTCAAGAAACATAAATATTCACAAATAACTAACGAAGAATTATTACTAGTATTCTTTTATTAATTAATGTATCACCCGATCAAGAAGTCTATCACAAAAAAGCATGCTATTCTGTAAGTCCATATTTTATGCATAATATGTTTGTTTACAAATACATTTCATTTCTTTTCTTGTGTTTTTTTGAAGTTAAAAAACTATAATAATCATTGATTTTATCTCACAAAAATCATATTGACTGGTGTAAAGAATTTTAACTTAACCTTTCATCCCACCCCGTGGAATGATTTTTATTCTTACGGTATTAGGTGCATCATCAGCATCAAAAAATTCAACAAGTGAACCACTTAATATAATAGGAGAAAATGATAAAACAGATCATCCAACAGATTAAATATTTATTAGTTTTGTATAAAATAACAGCTTACCAGAAAATGCAACAAATACAAGCATATTTATCTACTATACAGGGCTACTAACAACATCAACAACTTAGACATCATGTACTGCAAGCAATTTTAAATTGTCTAATAATATAAATGTTAAAGAATGTTATATTTTAAGACACAGATTATAATTAGT
>CATEWF010000140.1 GCA_949527715.1 uncultured Mycoplasmatota bacterium
CTATTTTTAATTTAATATATTAAATATTATAGAATATAATATTTATATATCATTATTTATTGGGCTCTCAGATTACTTTTATGATTATTGTAAATATGTTTATATAATACAGTAGTTATGTTTATTGGAGCTATGCAAAACCATCTATCTTCATCATTTTCATTTTCTTCATCTTAACAAGCCCTTAACAGTTGCATCATAAAGTTTTTTGCACAACTTCCTATATAAAGTTGTCCATTTGTTCCCTTTAACGTGATATCTATTTTGTCTATATATGATGATATAAAATGACAAACAAAAAACCTTAAAAACCAAATGAAACCAGGTAATTTATTATTTCATGCATTCAGATTTATCTTCAATATTCCAATAGGCTATGGCAAGAGTACAGCATTAATGAAACACATTATGGCGAGCAAATATAACAATAACATAATTGTTGTTCAAATATCTAACATATTTAGCGATTTTTACAATGCTTTCAATATAAAGAAGACTTTATTATGTTATGTATTATTAATGGACCATTTAAAGATGTTCTAGTAATTATAATTACTTATTACACAGCATCTAGATGTCTAAGTAGTATAATTGAGTTTTCAAAAGGCGCTCTAACATATTTAGCGATTTTTACTATGAAACACATTTAATTCTATTAAATCCAGCATTAATTATGGATGTTTGTTTGATTTTTTTTGTTTTTGTTTCTTTATATCCTTTTTTACCTGTTTTTTATGTTATTTGATTGTTTATTTTTAATTTTGTCTTTTTTATGTTTTTTGTTAGTTTACTTTTGCTTCTGTTTCTGTTTTTGCTTGCTTGATTTTGATTGGATAATGGAAAAGTATTGTTTCTACTTGAAAATGAATTGAATGATAAAAATGAGCTTGCGACAATTGTAGTCTTTGAGGAGTCATAAAGAAATTATTGTTTTGACTTACAAATCCCACATTCTGATTTGTTTCAGAAGTTGCATTAAATAAAAAATGGGAGCCATTTGATCCATTAGGATTTCTTAGTTGATTAAATTCTTCTTGATCCATATTGCAATATGACAACTATATAAAAAAGTATATTTAAATATCTATTCAATTTTATTGTTTTATTTATTTATTTAAAAAATTGAATGTATGCACAATTTTAGATAAGACCAGATTTTGATAAGGAGTTTAATTCAATGCAATTATTATTAAGATCAAAGGCAATTTCCATATAAAGAGAATATCATAAATGATAAAAATGCTTTATTTATGAAAAAAAACAGTATTTTTATCTTTAAATCGTAAAGTAATATTTATGAATTTGAAGTAACCTAATCAAATTCATAAATATTACTTTAAATCACCATTTGAATGGAATAATGATAATAATGTTTAGTCTCTGGTGAAATCCTCTCAACTTGGCAAGTTATGATGTAATTTATGCAAGATTTCAGTCAAAGTGTAATAAAATAAATCTATTTAAAATCCATATGAAGAAGGATCGTAGACAATGCTTAATATAATAAGTGAAGAATAAGGACACAACAATTAATTGAATTATATTATCTAGAGTAATTTCATTTAACAACAAATGAATTTGTAGATTTTAATTACTTGAAGAATATGTTTATAATAAATTTGAAAATACAAATGAATATAAAAGTGAATTTTCCTTGAAATATAATAAGATCCAGCAACTAATGAGAGTATCTCTATAGAAAAAGACACATAATAGTGAAGAAAATAGAAAT
>CATEWF010000141.1 GCA_949527715.1 uncultured Mycoplasmatota bacterium
TTGAATATTTGAATAAACTACAAATATTTGATACTTTAACAGAAACTAAGAAAACTAAAACTGAGCAAAGAAAAGAATTAGAAGATAATTGTTTCGTTTATGCACTTAAACAAACTGGTCAATATGATGAAGAAACTTTAAATAAAATTCGTTTAAGAATTAATAGAAGATATTTATCCCAAAGTTGTATTGAAGAAATATGTAATGAATTTAAGATTCAAATTAAATTGACTTTTATTAATGAAGATGCTAAAAACAAAAAAGAACAAGTTTATTCAAAAAAGAATGGTAAAAAGAAAAATTATTTAGGAATTGCTAATCCAGAACCAAATAGAATTCATCATTTCAATATTTATGAAAACCATTATTTTCTTGAAGAAGTTACTCCATTTTCAACAGATTATATAAAGAATTTGAAAGATAGAGAAGATGATAAATTTAATAAAGAATTTAAAGGAGATCATTTTATAAATGCAAGATATTACATGAAATCATCAAATTTAGTTAGAACTTTAATGAAAAATGGTTATTTTATACCAATTACTTTTGGTGAAGCAATGATTTTAAAAACAACATTTTATGATGATGTTAAGAAGAATTTAGATAATATCAATTTAGATTATGATCCTGAATATTGTACTCAATTAATAGCACCAATTAATTATAAAACAAAAACAAAAATTACTAATTATTGGAGGTCTAATAGACCGACACCAACTCGCGAAGCAAGTTACTGGTATGCTGATTTTGAAGCTGATGTTAGTGGAAAAATTCATAAACCGTATATGGTTGTATTACAAAATGAATCTGGTGAAATTAATAAATGTTGGAAAGGTGAAGATTGTGCAGTTAATTTATTAAAATATTTAGAAGATGGTGATGTAGTTTATTTTCATAATTTAGCTTATGACATTAGAATGCTTGCACAATATGGAATGAATAAATCAATTATTAAAGGAAGTAAAGTTATGAAAGCTGATATAAAATATGAAGGTAAAACTATTCATTTTAGAGATTCTTATCCAATGATTTCTTCAAAATTAAGTGAATTTCCAGTAATGTTTAATTTACCTAAAGTGCAAAAAGAAATATTTCCATATAAATATTATACAATTAATAGATTAAAATCAAATCGAGGTTTGATTAATGAAGCTGGTAAAAATGAAGATAAAGAATGGACTGATGAAGATTATAAATTATTCAATAAAAATATTGATTCAATTAATGGTTGTCGATTATCTGATACAGAATTTGATATGTATAAATATTGTGAATTTTATTGTAAACAAGATGTAAATATTTTACGTTTAGGTTTTAACAAATTTCGTGAAGGATTCTTAAAAGATTTCAAAATTGATCCATATAAATTTATTTCAATATCAGCATTAGCAAATGAAGTATTTAATAAAAATGTTTATTATAATCATAATTTATATAAAGTTGGTGGAATTGTTAGACATTTTATGTCCCATGCTGTTTATGGTGGAAGATGTATGACTGCTTATAATAAAAAATGGCATACAACAAAACCTTTAAGTGATTTTGATGCTGTATCATTATATCCATCAGCAATGGCAAGATTAAAAACTGTAAAAGGTGTTCCTGAAGTAATTCAACCTAATCAATTAAATATGACATTTTTATCAAAAGTAGATGCTTATGTAGTTGAAATTAAAATAACAAAAGTTAATAAACATTATGCATTTCCATTAATTGTTAGAAAAAC
>CATEWF010000142.1 GCA_949527715.1 uncultured Mycoplasmatota bacterium
TATTTTTTTCTATTAGTTCTCTCAAAAAGCTGAGGCACAATCTCTCTTGCAATAAATTTATAAAAAAAATATTAAGTTAAAATCAAACCAAAATATATAAATAATTATCACAAATACATTAAATAAAGCGAATACCAAAATCAAGCAAAAAGTAAGCTCTACAAAGTATCATTCATTAGACTGAGCTCGCTTGGAAGTATGATTAAAAAGTTAAGAAGTTACAGAATCAGAACAACCACATTCCCGATGCACAACCAAAGTTGATATTAAAGAAGAAATTTTGAATGCTTCTCAAAAATCATTTAGTGTTAGATCTCAAAGAGGGGAATGTTATAATACTCCATTTTTATTTTCTAGGTCTTTCCATTTTGCATGCCTTTTCTTCTTTGGCGGATAGTTTTATGAGCAGAAAGATATCATATTAGGATTTCAGTATATATTTGTTATTTTACATTTCTCCATATTTAATGAAATAAGCACAAGGAGGATATTATTTAGCAAACATTTCATGAAATATCGAGGAAAATTCTACATAAAGGTGCTTTTATGGAGTTTCCTTTTCATTTCATTTGTGATTATAAATTACTTATAAAGAATCATTTTGAAAGGCTTATTCGGTTTGGCATTGTATAGTGTAAACTAGTTCAGGAATCTCATCAAATATCTGATATCTAATATTATATTAATACATAGTCTAATAGTAATGTTAGTGAATGCTCCATTTACTGTGTATTTTACGCACTGGCTACGCTTTTCTAACCCTAATTCATCTATGCTACCAAAAATTGACATTTTTGTCATCCTCGATTAATTTAGTATATATACTTCGCCACAGTCGCGTGGCATGATATTAAAGATTTATGTCTATATATGACAATTCCAATAGCGATAACCTAAAATAATGACAAAATAAGTTATTAAAATAGAGGAAATCGGCAAAATTAATATGAAACCGTTTCCAAACAATTCTAGAGTAAGATTCATATGCGACATTAGTGAGATTGTGTCTAATAAAGTTAAATAATCTCACTAATGTCTAATTGTATAAAAGATGAATTTGATATGTGAATTAAATGAAATTTTTCTATAAATGAAACCAATGACATTGAACACAATGTTATTCGATCACGTAAATGAAGATATGGAGACAAAATCCGTAAATGATTTCCGTGATGACGATGACCCATTGAAAAGACAACAGAAAAAGTCGAACCAATTTCAACACTAGAAGAAGTCCAAGATCCATCATATATACAATGGCAGATGTTTGATGAGATTCCTGGTCGATTATACACTATAGAATGTGAAGGTTACATCGATAGGAAAGGCAATCCATTAGATGATGAAACAATGATTAAACACCCCACTATTGGAGAACATAAATATTGTGTTGATGGTGAATATTAAGCAAATTAGGTCCAAGAAATTTATCTGTGAAGCGCCAACCTGTTCTGGTAAATCGACAGCGATTCATAAATTGATATCATCACATAAAACAGAGAGGTTTATGGTTATAGTTCCAACAGTGAATATCACTGAAGAGTTATATACCAAACTGAGTGATATGAATGTTAAGCCCATTCGATTGTATGTTAATGAAAATGCGTTTAAAGAGTTCCACAAAGATGTACACGATGAAATTAATATAATTATTTTTACTTAAAGCACTGCTTCGAAATATTTAGGTGACTTAATCAAATAATACTATATGAAAGAATAACGATT
>CATEWF010000143.1 GCA_949527715.1 uncultured Mycoplasmatota bacterium
GGACTAATCTTTCTGGCATGGGTGTTGAGGATAATGTCATGATTTCGTTAGCATCAACAGATTGAAATGAAAACTATTTATTATAAATAAAATAATTTATGAATTAAAATAAAACTAATTAATTGGATATATCGATAAACTGCATACTTAAAACATAAGTGGTAAATATTAACTATCTCGATATATTCATTGGAGTATATGTTAAGGTAAGTTATTAGAGTATGTGTTAGAGTATGTTATTAGCCAAAAATATTTTTTGATGTTTGTATAGGTTATTAATTTTATAGTTTGATGATTTATGTTAGTGTAAATGTTTAGTTTTTAAGAAAAGCATTTTTTTCTTTCCTATGAAAAACTTTTTGTTTACTTCTGAATGTTTATATGTTAAGTTGTCTAAATTGTTATCAAATATATCACCATTTTAATGAGATATAGGTTTTATTTTTGAGTAGTCCGGAAGAAATTGTTTGGCTATTAGTCTGTGTAGATTAACATGATTTCTTTTATTGGTATGTCATCAACATTCAATATTTTTCAGAATATATTCCTCCATATGCGATGTTCGTTTCTTTATGTCTCAGATGAAATGGATAAGTTGTCATTATTTCATAATGGTCTTCGAAATCTTTTATTGGAAAGAAGTCATTTTATAGTCAAAAAAAAAAAATAATTATATCAGATTGAACTTTAAGGTTTGTTAATGATTATGTAATTTTTTAGTATACCTGAGCATAGCTCAGAAGGCTTTGGGAGTGGATTTTCAATCCTGGAGCAAGCGTATACTACTATCAACTTGATCCGATTACCTATATCATTCAATGCGCTATCCCAATAAGAATTTTATGATACTAGTTGTAATGAAAGCTGCCTTCATTAATTTTGAAAATATTACGTGTATCATTCTTATTAACTTCCAGCACCATGAGTGTTTTCTTATAGATATATTAAAAAAAACTAATCGCTCAATTAATCATACTTTTTAATATATCCTCATCTTTTGAGATTTAAAATGTCAATATTGAATATTCTGAAATATTTAATGAATATTAGAGAATTAGTCTCTAGGTACATCATCTAGTTTAACATTAGTTTCATTGCATTTGTTTCAGTTTAACTCATTAGTTCCATTACGTTTGTCTATTGAATAATCATAATGATGCATGTAAAACAAATCAGTTAATTTGAAAAGTACAATATCTGATTTGAAAAGTGCAATATTTCAAAGATCTCCTAATAAAACCACATAAATAACAAGAATAAATACTTTGAGAATAGTTTGATGTGATTAATACATTAGTTTTACTGTTATTGCTGCTATAAAAGCTGCTATATTTAGTAATTTCCGTTTATTTTACTATTGTATCTTCATTAAGTACAATTGTTAACAAATACATTATCTAGATGAACCAACATGAGTGATATTATAATGATTGTGACGCAAATTGTGCTTATTTGTTGTACTAAAGCAAATACAAATTACACGATATAAATCCAAAGAATTCACTCTTTAATATTATGTTACTCTTTTGGAATAATTTTCTATATTGTGCAATTTAAAATTGTTTGCAAACAGTTATCAATATGATTAGAATCTAAATTTAGTATAATATATTTATTACTTTAATTTCATATATTAAAAAATTATTTTCCAAAATAATTCCAAAATTCATCTTCCCTTCCCTTTTTATATTTGCAAAATGTATCTTGTGTTTTTTTAAGAGGCA
>CATEWF010000144.1 GCA_949527715.1 uncultured Mycoplasmatota bacterium
TTTTGAAAATTCTCAATCAGGTTAACAAAAAAATATACAAAAATCTTAACTTGTACCCTACAGAAATGTCTATTTCGTGTAAACGTACGGAATGAAATTTGAATTGATTATTTTTTATTTGAATGATTATTTTTCATTATGCAAGATGTATTGAAATTGTCTCAATTTTTTATTTATAAACAATTTTTATCATATCTTTAAAAGAATATTCAGGTTTGGATGTAATATTGATATATAATTAAAATAATAATAATAATAATAATTTCTTACAATAAATATCATTGAATGAATAAAAATTACCATAATTTAATTTTATTTTTTAGCCGTTTAATTGAGATAATTCCTATTGATTTTTTTCTAAATAAACCGTCATGGCCAATAGTTATTTTTTTTAAATTTTTTTTTTTAACTACAAGTCTTAGATACTTACTTTTTTCTTGTTACTCATTACAAATCTTAGATTCTTGCTTTAAACTTTTAAGCTCATTACAAATCTCAGATTCTTGTTTTAAACTTTGAAGCTCATTACAAATCTCAGATTCATGTTTTAAACTTTTAAGCTCATTACAAATATCATATTCTTGCTTTCACATTTATGCTCATTACAACTCATAGATTCTTGTTTTAAACTTTTAAGCCCATTACAAATCTTAAATTTTTGCTTTCACTTTTAAGCTCATTACAAATCTTAGATTCTTGCTTACATGTTAACAACAATGCTCTAATCACAGAAACGCCATTTTACGAGCAACATCAACAACTTGCAAAATTATTGCAATCTTATTTTCAACATCAGCATTTCACGCGTTAACATCAGCAACATATATCTATCATTGTGATCTCATCCTGAACAACTTGGAGGCCAACTGCAATATCTTAATCTCAGCACAAGTCGATTGATCGTTGATCAACTGCAACGACATCATCGAACTTCTAACTAATTTTATTATAAACAACAATTTTTTAAATAACCTTTATTATTTTATAACCTTTATTCACGCTTTTGCATAATTTACTGTGATTGCATATGTAAACTTACATATCAAATTGAGTATTTATGATGTTTAAAAGTATTCCATGTAATTCCTTATAAAACATACATAAATAATCAGCTTTTAAAAATAATTGAAAAATATGATAATAATCTAATTGTAAACGATGTTTTATTTTGGTGACATGAAGTTATAAATCACTGATTTAGATTGCAATTGTTATGGACATTAAACTGATGCTTGTTTGCCTGCTTTTCTTTTCTTTGTTTTCAAGATATGCACAAATCTATTTAAAAAAGTGGAAACAAATTGAATCAAAGCTCAGATTTTTGAGAATAAAAAGATTCAAAACATCATAAATATAAGGAATTTGGCAAAAAAACAGTAAAATGAATGACTTTTGAGGATATATTTGAAATTAGATATTGAAAGATTTTTTTAAAATCCTTTGAAATGAAATATCTGAGAGGAAGTAAGTATCCAAGAATACAATAGTGCGTATTTGAAACATCAAAATCTGTTAAATTAGAAATTTCTTGTGAAAAATGGCGAATATGGTTACATTTATAGTTTATTTTGATTATTCTTTAGCACAAAATTGAGAGAAATTCTGAGATTTATTTTTAATTTTTTTTTAGTTTTTATATAAAAAAGACGTTTACGCGAAATAGATTTCTATACACGGTAATTATCTTTTTCATAATTTTGTATGTATTCAATTAA
>CATEWF010000145.1 GCA_949527715.1 uncultured Mycoplasmatota bacterium
TATAATAAGTTCCTCCATTAAGTCTAAAAGTTTTTTCGATAAAATCGGCATCTTTGTCTAAATATTCTGACCCTGGTTGTTCAATATAATTGTTCCAGTGTGGAAAAGTTTCATTTGCATAAATTTTTGCTAGTATACTTAGTAGAATAAACATTATGTGAACTGACCATTTGATTATTTTATCGGTGTTTTAAACGGAAAAGTTATTTAAACGGATTTAAACGGCTCAAAAATAATTAGAAATTTTTGAAATTTTTTGAAACTTTTTCAAACCCCGATCAAATCCGTTTAAAAATAATTAAAGTTTAAATTTACCTATTCTTTCAGGTTTGTAAAAGTTGTTAAGTTGAATTGTTTTACAAGTACCATTTTTACCACAATCTATTTTCTTTAACCAACTTCCAAATGCCATTTTTAGCAATGAAAAATAAAAACTTATTTTAAAGTACATTTACTCAAATCTAGTTTCCTTATATCAATATCACCCGGTTTTACTACAGCAGGTTTACTACTAATTCCATTATTGTTTTGAGGAAGACTTAGATTACTTGTACTTCCTCCAGTAAATGCGTTTTTAACATTATTTATCATCTTTTTAATCCAACTTCCAAATGCCATTTTTTAAATATTGAAAAAAACTATTTATTTTCTATTTTGTTTCCATTATCATCAAATTTTACATAACCATCACCGCCAAAATATTGAGTAACAGGATTATTACTATTATCAAACTTAGGTAACATTTTAGCTGCTTGACTTACAATAGGAATTGGTACTTTTTCAATTACTGATTTAGTTTTATTCCAACCATGTTTGAATCCGTCCTTGAAGTCGTTTGCAAAAGTTTTAATACCTTTACCAATTTTCTTAATCCAACTTCCAAATGCCATTTTTTTCTTTTCAAAAAACTCGAGTATTGAAAATTGAATTATCTTTTTTCTTTGCAATAAAATGTCTATAAACGATTGCTGTTGCTGTAAACAAAGTAATTCAAAATATATAAACAGTTTATCAGATGACGCTATAATAGTTGATTCATATAATGGTTATAATTTCTCGTTTTATTACTTTTATGAAGATGTCTTTTACTTATATAATGGAGTTCAATATATGAGATTACCAATTCTTGAAAATAGAAAAGGTGAGAAGTTTGTAATTTTATGGGATGATTTACATAATCCAATTCATGTAAAGTATAATTTATTTAAGTGGGAAAGGGAACTTATGTAAAAAAATTTTTTTATCTTTTTCTATATAAAATGATCAAGAAAAGGAGTTTAACAAATGGAGTGAATGCTAATGTTTCTCTTGAACCTAGTGCAGCATCTCAATCAACGTCGAATATTAGTAATAATATATTCATAAACAAGAGAGATGATGGTAAAGAAGACGTAGTTATAACTAGGGACATTGAACTAAATGATATTGCTGTTAATCAAGAAGAAAGAGATGTAAAATCAGTTATATTAGAAACATATGCTCAAATATTATTAAACCAAGATAAAGCATTAATATCTAATTTAATCTTTAAGAATTGCATTATTGTCCCAGTAGATTCATTACGAAATATCATTAAGTCAATTATTCCTGGTGTCGAAGTTGAAATATTCTTAGACGAAGACATTAAATGCTGTGCTAGTAAAGTTAATCCAATTAGAAAAGTTACAGCTATAAAAATAATTAATAATGAAGGTGAAGTTGTTACAGA
>CATEWF010000146.1 GCA_949527715.1 uncultured Mycoplasmatota bacterium
ATGTTTATTATTCAATGAGTAAATGATGTATTTACGTTCAAATAATATAATCTAGTCATAAATACTTGGTTATTAGATCTAAGGTGCTGTTTTCATTGTATTTGAGAATTATTTTAATGAAATAATGACAAATATAAACGTGTATAAGTTAATATTAAATATTAAGTATTACTATAATGGTATTATAAATAGTATAAATGGATATCAATAGAAAATGAATATTGAATGCCTGGGATGAAGATATAGCAATATACACAAACCACACGCAGCGCAATAACATTATATTATTGAGTAAATGTCATTTAAATATCTCAATAATCTTAAAATATGCTTAAACATGCAATTCCAAGTCTATTTACCATGAAACTGCACCAAACGGTCTCTGATGTCGGCTGTTGCACACTGTAGCACCGTGACCGCGTACCAGTGTCTTCAGTGATTCCCGGTATCAACATAATTCCAGATTCAACTATTTAGCGCCTAATTCTTCTAAAATAGAATTAGTCATGAAAAAACTGTTCTGGCGATTTTACCGAGAAAAAACGGAGGTATCTCACTCAAGATTTTAATTGTCTTTTGTTTTATTTTTGTTATTCTTTTCTACCATTTTTTCCATTTCCCTGCAACTTCATCTTCAATTTATGCATCAATAAATATATGTCACCCAGTATATTATAATGTAATTTATATTTTAAGGTAACCTCGAATAAAAGATCTAAAGCTGCTGGTTTACCTTCCTCAAATAGTTGTAAAATGATTTCTTCTTCTTTACTGGATTCCTCAATCATATTTTCGAATTCTTAATTAGTTAGCAGCCATTAATTAACATAAAGATCGGAGACGTATTTATTGCATATTTGAAAGTACTTCAAATGTATATAAAGTGACTGTTTGTTAATTTGAATGTTTACTACCAATGAAAGTGCTTCCTTGTAAATAAAGGTATTCCATTTTACGCATTATATCGTTAACATGTTTCAACATGATATATCTAGACGTATATAATAGCAAATAATATCAATTTTACTTTATGGACTATCCTAATCAACTAAAACCATAGTATTGTGATTTATAGTTCCAACAACTCTACAAAGTAGCTCTTTAATTAATTTTGCACCTGCATATCATCCCGATACCTTGTAAAAGCCATTCCACGCGATTACCACATTGCTAAATACAGAATTCAGGCCTTAACCTTAACAATTTTCCTGACGATAGCTTGGAAGCGTCACTAATGGTCAGCTATCATGAAAAGATGTCACCCAAACTCACTCAAGAGCTTTATTTACTTTTTCTATGTGAAAATAAAGCTGTAGCTTTCTCTCAAGTTGCATCATTTAATTGTATATTTTTATGTTATGAAGTTCGTACTTGTCATAGACGTCGGCCAGTGCCTCCACGGCCAAAGTTCTATCCTCTGTAAAGAGTTAGGAAATCACTTCGTTCTCATTAACCAGCTCCGCTATCATCTCGTCAATTTATTTGTCTGTAAGTGCTTCTTTCGTCGTATAAAATTTATACGCGTACATTTAGAAGAAACCTTAAAATTTTCTCTTAAAAACCATTTGTTTTTCATCAAAATACTCCTTACATTCTCTGTAATGCAGAAATTCCGACGGGTACAAAGTATTACTTATTATTTCTATGATGATCCTGAACGCTGGC
>CATEWF010000147.1 GCA_949527715.1 uncultured Mycoplasmatota bacterium
AACCTTATTTTGTATTATTTTGTGTTATTATATTTAAAATTTATGGACATGGACATGGACGGACAGACACGGACAAGCAAATTTGACATTTGATGTTTACTGGTCCAAATTGTCAGTGAGAAAATATGATTTGGAACGATGAGCCAGAGCGAAGAGTGGATTGTGTGCAATTTGGAATATTTGACAAAAACATAAGCAAATAGACATTAAATGCTTAAGGAAATGTAATTTCCCGCGTCAAAGACGTTGTTTTTTGATGATTCGATTATAAGCAAATAGACATTAAATGCTTATAAAATTGAATTGATAAAAACACAAAAATAATGTATTTATTTATGCTTTCAGATGTGGTCTTGTTTTCATATATCGCCATTGATTAAATTGTACTTTATACACATTATCTCGATATTTATAACTTAACCAGCTCCTTTCGTTTTGATATTCACTTAATAGTTCACATTCTTCATCAGCAAATAGTTGTTCAACATGTTTTTGTGTGTAATGTATGCATTTTGCTAGGTGTGGTCTTGCTCCTTGATTCCAACATTTAGGTAATACTTTATAATCATATCCTTTGTATAAATAATGAACTGCTACGGTATGATTGATATATTTATCTGTAAGTGTACAATCTTCTTTTGCTAATTTTTGTCTAAATTCTTCTTCTCGATTTAATCTATCTTGTTCCATATATTGTTTTCGTCTCTTATCATTTTCTTCTATCTCAGCTTGAGGCAATTTATAGTGTTTATCCATAGTATAATATGTTTTATCTTTACCTTTTTCTATAACAAGTTTTAGTTTGTTTCGATATATTATGTTCGCATCATTAAATTTAAAACATATATTATCATATATAGTTATTTGTTTAGTTTTAGGTTTTCGAGCTAAAACAATATCAAATTGATTAAGTATTTCGACTAATTCATCATAGTTAAAAGTAGTCTTTGTAGTTGTCGGTTGTGTAGTCATTATATACTATTTGATACTCGATAAAAAAATTGATTAATTGACAAAAATAAAATATATATGTTTAAATTAAATAATTGATATATTCACCATCTGTCAAATTCATTAAAATAATGTGTTTATATAAAATAATGTTTGAATCATTTGATTCGGCGATGCATATATCCATTCCATCATCATCATCAGGTGGAAGTGCTAAATTATGTCTATTTTCGTTATCAAGTATATATTCCCAAATGTTCGATAGTTCATTTTCATCGAAACAATCGCGAATATATAACATTATATGAGTTATAAGTTCATATCTAACATTAGCACCAAGAAAGAATGCATCATTGAAAAACTCCTCAGCGTTTGAGTTATAATAATGTGCAAAATCGAGTAAATCTGCAAATTTCATAAGCCATTCAGTCGAAAAGTGCGAGTTATAGATATAATTATGCAAATCATTATAATTATGTTTTTCGAAAGCTATAAGTTGTTGAGTGTTCATCTTTGCCTTGTTTATATATCGGGAAAAAAATTGATTAATTTAAAAATTAGCATTAAATTTAAAATGAGTTAATTTTTATTTTTATCGAAATATAAATGATAACAGCAATCAATTCAAACAATACAGCATTAAACACTATTAATCTTGCTCCTGAATTATTACAACGAATTGATGAGACAATCGATAGAATGA
>CATEWF010000148.1 GCA_949527715.1 uncultured Mycoplasmatota bacterium
AGAACCATCTAAGAAAACAAAGAAAAGAAAACCTGGAGTCAAACCACCAAGAACAACCATTCATGATGTTTTAATGGACACTCGTAATCTTTTAGTTAAATTTATGAATAAACAAGAACAATTTAATCAAATGGTTTTTGATCAATTTAAAAAACACAAATGAATTAAATAATCTTTAAAAAATTATATAAATACAAAGGAATAATAAGAATATGGCTAATAATTCGAAAACTTGAAGAGACTCTAAAGGAAATTCTTGAACAAAGGATTCAAATAGTACTATTAGGAATTCTAATGGTGATGCCTGAACTAAAAATAATAATAGTTATTTTGGTCCAGATGGTTTTAGTTGAACTAGATTAAATGAAGGAACTTGAATAAATTCTGAAGGAAAAACTATTACTAAACTAAACAAAGGTTCATATGTTAGTTCTTCAGGTAATACCTATACTAAATCTGGGAACACAATTTTCGGATCAGATGGTAATTCTTTTACTTGTATGGATAATGATAATGAAGAAGATGAGTGGTAATGATTAGTTTATTAAAATAAACACAGCTTGCCTGCGTTTTATTTTTAATTGTAAAATTGTTTAAAATTACAACCAAAACTTTCTTTTAATTACATCTTAGAAAGTCTTCTCATTCCAGCTTTGAATTCTTCAAAAGATTCTTTTTCTTCTTGACTATTAATGTTTGGGAAGTTTTCTAATCTAGACATTACCACATCATGGTTTTTTATATTTTCTGACATATTTCCTCCCTGCTATTTGTATAAATATTATATGCATTTTACTATAAAAAGGTATTATTTGATCTATATATTTTTTAATAAAATAATTGTAACTATAACCAAAAATGGTTATAATTAAGAAACTAGGAGATATTATGATTAGGAACACCAAACAAATATTAGAACTTATATTAAATAAGCTTCCTTTTTCTAAATATTCATTAGCTAAAAGATTAAATATTCCTTATACAAGTCTTTTAAGGTATCTCTCTGGAAAAAATGAGGGCAATTTTTCTGATGTATTAGATTGATTAGAAAATTTACATTTATTTCTTAATAATGGCAAGATATGCTTTTTAAATTACTATTTAGATGAAGATTTATCAAAACTTGACAAATCAACATGTTGCAGGATCTTTAGTTCATTAGAAGATTCTGATATCTGAACTAAAGAAGGTATGAGAGACGAACTTAATGAGGGTCATTCGGTAGCTTGATTACATAAATCATGATAATTAATGATAAAGATACTCATTTAAAAGTAATTAATAGTTTTCTTAAATTTTTAAATAAGAAGACTGATGCTTTTGTTTTAAAAGGAGGAACAGGTTTAAGTATTTGCTATGATCTCGATAGATTTAGTGAAGACTTAGATTTTGACACTAATAGAAGTAATATTACTTCTATAGTTAAGTCTTTTTGTAAAAGTTATGGTTATAAATGTAATCAGAAGAAAAATACTGAATTTACTAAAAGATTTATGATTGACTATGGCGTTCAAGGGCAATTGTTAAAAGTTGAAACTTCTTTAGTAAACTCAAGAGGTTTTAATATCTCTAAAGATGAAGTGACAATCATAAAAGGTTATAGAGTTTATAAAATT
>CATEWF010000149.1 GCA_949527715.1 uncultured Mycoplasmatota bacterium
TTATCCAATCTTCAACCAACTCTATATATTCGGCTCTATGTCAATAGTTGGGGTGAAAATATCTAAAAATTGACTATAGAGAAGCCAAAAGTGAGATGAATGAATGTCATCTCACTTTTTGTATCTAAAAAGTAAAAATAATAAGAAATTTAGATACAACAAAAGAGCTAAACTAAATTTAGCTAAAAAGTGTGTATAATATTAAATTTTAAAGATCACAAAGCAATATTCTAGCTTTAAAATTAAATAAATTTCTAAAGCCAAAAGAAATTCTTTTTAAAGTTTTAATTAAATTATTCTTTCCTTCAACAGGTCCATTTGAAATATTTAATCTAAAAGAATTAGAGATATACTCATGCCATTGTCGTAATGTTTTAACAGGTGATTTGAACTCTTCAATAGTAGAAGATTCTGCATCATCTAGCCATTTTCTAAAAGCCTTTTCTTTTTCTTCAAATGTAGATTTGTTTTTGATATCTAAAAATTCTTGTTTAAGTTTGTATGCATACTTAAGTATAGGACTAAATTCAAAAGCATATAGTAACTTGTCACTATCTTTTTGAGTAGCATTTGAAATATCTTTCATTAAGGAATGCTTTAAATATTTAAAATATAATTTCTCTTTACCTTTGGTATTTCTCCAAAGATTAAGTCTTAACTTATCCAAAGAGTTCAAAACAATTCTAGTAAAATGGAAAGTATCAGCAACAATAGAAGCATGATAGAATTTGTCTTTAATTACACGTTTAAAAGGAGAATAAAGGTCCATAGAAACCACTTTAACTCTACATTTTTCTTCTAGAGAGAATCTAGAAAAATATTCTTCTAGAAAATCATAAGTTCTAGATTGAAGTATATCAATAGTTTTGTGAGTATCTAAATCAAATATATGAAATAGGTATTTAGAATTGTTGCAGTTACCTTTAAACTCATCAATGCCAATTCTCTCTGGAAGAATGATATTGGATTTACCAGAAAGAAAAAGATTGTAATGCATATACTTAATAACAGTAGGAATAGAAATATTATTATCTTGAGCAATAGTTTTAAAATTTTTTAATTTCTTTAAATCATTACAAACGTTATCAAATACAAGGTTTGATTTTCTAAAATATTTTTGTAAGAAATCATAATGTTCATAAAATCTTTTAGCACAGTGAGGGCACACATATCTACGTTTTTTCAAGAAAAGGTACGAAGTAGTTTGCCCAATATTAATATGTTGAATTTTTTGAGTTCTGTAATCATGAATATGTTTAGTGTAGTGATTACAAGAAGGACAAATATGTAGTTTAGGTTTAGTTTCTATCCAAATATTAATACTATTTTCATTTCTTTGAACTTTTTTTACCAAATTCTCTTGAATTCCAAGTAATTTAATGATATTCTTTTTATGCAATTAAATCAACTCCTTTTATTTTTTGTTGTGGTTAACATTATTTTAAGGTATAAATGATTTAATTGCAACTTTTTTATGCCTAAAAATAATGCTGAAGTGTAATATTTTATTTTACACCCCAACATTTATTATAGAACCTAATTTAGTTAATTCTCAGATTTTTTTGTATATTAGAGTTTT
>CATEWF010000150.1 GCA_949527715.1 uncultured Mycoplasmatota bacterium
TTTTGAGTTGTATTAGCTAATTTGGAAAGAATATCATCGGGGGTATTAATTTTCAGAGCATTTACATCTGAACCTAAACCTAATGGCATATACCAAGTTAAATCTCTATTCTTTACATAAAAATATGGGTATCCTTCTTCATTAGTAAAATTATTTACATCATACTCTTCTTTGATAGATGGTTTATTATTTATTTTACTCTCAATTTCTTTTAATGTATATGCTAATATTTTTATTGGTAGTTTCATGGAATGCCTCATTCTATTACAAATATCTATTACTGATGCAACTGATAAAACTGCTTTATCAGGGTTTATCCAATCATCTTTATATTTTGCTGGGTCATCTAATCGTAAATATTCACAATCACACCACGCAAGCAAAGGGTCCAATATATTCTTTTCTGTTTCATTTAATAATTGAGCAGAAGCATGAGTTGTATCACTTTTATGTATAACAGCTTGTAGCCAATCAGGCATTTGAGCATTTGGGAAATCACTCTCTATTCTAGAAGATAAATCAATAATCTGGTTAAACATTAACATTGACCTATCTAATTCACCATTTGCATCATAATTAATCATATCGTTATGTAATTCTGCATATTCATTCCAATAACTATTTAATCTTTTCTCTGCATCAACACTTGGAATAACTCTTTGAATTGAACCACCATCAGAAAGAGTTGCATTTGATTCTACATCATCCCAATCTATATCTAAATGTATATCATCCGGTGATGCATTGCTAATATCTTCTCCTTGATAAAATAGTCTTCTTCCAAAATTAATTCCTGATGAATCAATCAATAAACTTTCAGCACCATATAATATTGCAGGGGCAATCAATGCAAATTTAACAACGCACTTCGTTATACTTATAATTTGCTTAAGTCCTTCAATATATTCGTTATGCAAGGCCTGCATCCTTTGTTGTTCTATAAGGTTGTCTATCATTTGTTTCAAAAGTGCATATTCATAAGATAAAGCATCTATTGTTCCACCCGCTACATTTAAATCCCTTCTCATAGTTAATATATTATCAGCCCAAATAACTTTTGATGAATGAATATTGTAATCTGTTGTTATTGTTGTACACTCCCTAGGGTCTGGTTGTATTTCATAGAATTGCTGCTTAACTATTATATCAAAAGGATTCATTCCAAATGATTCTTGTTCAAAATATTGTTTTTCAATATAAATATAAATATTATTGGGATTATCATCATGTACTTCTACTCTTGATTCTTTTTTATAATTAAATGATTCGATTTTTTGATTACTGCTTAATGTAAACGTGCATATATAACCTAATTGTACAGGATTATGTTCTCTATCTAAATCCCATCGAAGAGTTGTTATATTTTCATCAATATCTAAATCAACATATATATATTGTCCATTATTCTTTACATCACTAACATTTGAAGAAATTTTAATAGGAATAGATACTTTATCACATCCTTTATCATCCCCGTAATATTTCCCATAATTACTTTCAACTAAATTATCAGCTATTAAATCTGTACAAATAACACTACCATCCTTAC
>CATEWF010000151.1 GCA_949527715.1 uncultured Mycoplasmatota bacterium
TATGAAGAACTTGAACATCTTTCAATTTTGACAGAAGCTGCACGTACAGAAATTGGAATTCTCAAAAATCCATCGGCCATCTTCTATCCTACTTACAGAAAATTTGAAGTATCAAAGGACAATGATTACGTACCATTAAGACATAATAATAAATTTGAAATTGATCCAATTCATTATCCTTATCCAATTAGAAATATATCAACTAAACAAAAAGTTAATGAATCAAGAAATGGTCCTTATATTGGAATTTCATTAGATGGGGAAAGATGTATGAAACATGAAGTATTATATGAACAATGGCATGATGATTATAGAAAAAGTGATAATATGGTAATTGACCATAAAAACAAAAACAAACATGATAATCATAAAGATAATCTAGAATTAGTAAGTGTATCCCTTAACAATGAAAATTGTTTGACTTGTAATGGTGTATTATTGGACTATAAAAAGAAATTATCTGATTCAGCCATTAAGATTAATATTTACCGTGATACTTATGGAAATATTCATCATTTTGATAATTATTATTATGACAATGATACTTTTTATAAGTACCTTGGAACTGACCGTGGATATAGACCTTTATCAAAAACACCTACAAACAGTGGAACTTTATATGTTAAAATGAAGAATAATCAAGGAAATAGAATCAATGTACCAGTAATTGAATTTAAAAAACAAAATAATATTCAATAAAGTAATTGCTTTATGAAAAATGGAATATTAAATTATAAATAAAAAATAATTTTATATTTTTATTTTTTATTTAATGTTAAACAATGATTAAGAAGAGAAATATGACAAATGGTGTTAATGCAAATGTGTCTCTTGAACCTAGTTCTGCAGCTCAGTCAAATTCTAATATAAATAATAATATTTATATAACTAAGCATATGGATAGTGAATCCCCTGAAAAGGATGATGATGTTATAATAACAAGAGAGGTTCAACTAGAAGAAGTTCAAAATAATGATACAGTTGACTATGATGTTAAATTATTAATTCTCGAAACATTTGCAAAAATATTATTGGATCAAGATAAAGCTTTAATTTCTAATTTAATATTTAAGAATTGTATAATTATACCAGTTTCTAGTTTAACTCAAATTATTAAAACAATGATTAAAGATTGTGAAGTTGAGATTTATTTAAATGAAGATATAAAATGTTGTGCAACTAAAGCTAATCCAATTAGAAAAGTAGATGCTATTAAAGTAATAAAAAATAATGGAGAAGTATTAACAGATTTTAAGCAAGTATATAATAAAGAATACAATGATTTAGTTAATGTTTATCATATTTGTTTGAAATATGGTGTAAATCAGTAAAAAAATATATGATTTAAATTTTTTTATGCATTTTCTAAAGTTGCTATTCTTGTTTCAAGTTCTTTTATTTTATTCATTAATTTTTCAATAGCATCAACATTTGATTCAGTTTTTGTTCCAAGTTGATATGTTATTGGAATCTTATATATACCAGCACATGTATAACATCTATAGTTTGTAATTGTATAATTTGTAGTTGAAAATTTTAGATAGTACG
>CATEWF010000152.1 GCA_949527715.1 uncultured Mycoplasmatota bacterium
ATATACTTATCTTATTCTGATATACTTATCTTATTCTGATATACTTATCTTATTCTGATATACTTATCTTATTCAGATATACATATCTTTATTCTGGTGTATATATAGTTTAACCTTAAAAATTAGTGGTATAAATAATGATATCGAATATTTATGTGTTAATGAAGTAGTATATGCTAGGCTTTGCATACGCAATTAAAGTAACTTCAGATCAGGCTTGGTGTAAAAAAATTAGAATTTTTACAAAAGCAGACTTCCTGATATATGTAATCAAAATTATAACTTCCCTTCATGTTATCATCTGTATAAAATGCATATCCTCTAATATATAATAAATAAAAAACTGTTGTACTAATATATTCTTTCCACTCAACATTACTATTAATTATGTCAATTTGATAAACAAATTATATGGTTGCATCATTTTGATTAAACCAATATTAGATATGCCCATCATTAAATACACATAAATATTCATCAATTGCACAAAAATCCATATAACTAAGTCTACAACTTAAGTGATTTAAGCAAACAAATGAGGTTGTACAGTTTTCTAAGATGTAGTGGTGCACCTCTTTTTATCAAACTTTGATTGAATTCTTGCCATTGATTGGTAGGATTAAGAGATTTGAAAGTAAATCTGTATACATAACGATATTATTTGAATAACTTTGTTCGGTTAATGAATCTTCTTATTGATTGCATTTTGCAATGCTTTAAATAGACACTTATTATTCTTCCAAACATATAATTATTAAATATAAATATAAAATAACACATTATTATATCAGAACAAATTATTATTTTGAAGAAATTTATAAAATAAAAAAAAAGTACGTTTAACATTTTATAAAAAGTTTATTAGTAAACTATTGGTAAAAAGTCGGGAGTACGATAGCAACTTTTTAAAAATGCATTTAATTCAAAAATGGATACGATAAGAGTTTTTCAGATTATCAGTTCACTCCCGACTTATTTGAATAAAAAGTGACTAAATTTTAAACTTTTTGTTATCAGAATTTTTATTAAAATTTTATATAAATATATTAGAAAAGTTGGTCAATATATCTTATGTTATTGCATAAATAACATTTGGCAATCCTACTAAAAATGGATCTTTAATATCTCATCTTTAGTGGAAATATCTAAAACTTGATAAATATATCATTATTGCAAGAGAACAAATAAGATCGAAACATTATTTAAATAATTGTTTGCTTTCATTTTTGATATTTGTTGTTTTTTCTGATTGATTTGTATTGATCATTGGTAGATATCTCCCATTGGAGCAACAAAAGAACGAATATATTTAGTTTATAGAAAGACTTGATGCTCTTTTACAAAGAAAGAATGCAAAAGGAAAGACTCCTCAAAAATGAGAAAAATCGATACTTTTTAATGAACTATAAAATATAATAAACGATAATATTATTTTAAACTTTTTGAATCCTCCCGACTTTTTACCAATAGTTTACAATTCTGCCATATGCATGTAAAAAACTGTTGAATTTGGTTTTAAAAGGCCTACTCACCCGCCGTATTCAT
>CATEWF010000153.1 GCA_949527715.1 uncultured Mycoplasmatota bacterium
TGGATGTTCAGCAGAAGAAAAAATAAATCCATTACCAGAAAATGTTTATGATATTGATGAAACAACTCACGAATTAAAAGGCTTTACTTCTGAATTCTTAGCCAATCCAAGTGCTTATGATATGTGTGACACTATGAGGATTCCAACAGAAGTAATGGGTATTGCTAGTGAGGCTTTTTATAATCATCTCTTTAAGATTACATTAATCCCAAAATTTATTAAAAAAGTAACTTTTGCTAAAGGATCTATGCTTACTTCTCTTAATAACAATTCTTTTCAAAAAAGTGAATTTACTCAAATTGATTTTTCTAATTGTAATAATTTAATTTCTTTTACTGGTGTCGGATGTTTTACAGATAGTAAACTAACTTCAGTAAAATTTCCTAAAAATTTAAAAGAAATTGGTGCTTTTGCCTTTTGTCAATGTTCATCTTTAACTTCTATAACACTTCCAAGTGGTTTGGAAACAATTGAAGATAATGCTTTTAGACTATCCTCATCATTAGTTTCTGTTAAATTTCCGAGTAGCTTGACTAAGATTGGTAGTGATGTATTTTGTGGATGTTTATTAGATAATATTGAATGAAATGCTTGAACCGGTAACACAACTCTAGATGCAACTTCATTCAGTAATGTACCTCAAAAAGGGACAGTTAAAGTAATTAATCCAACTGATGATGAACATAATAGTGCTAAATTACTTGAATATCTAAAAACTAATGGTGGATTACCAAGTACTTGAAATGCAGCTTAATTAATTTTTTTTAATGAATAGACACATTCAAAAAAATGAATGTGTTTTTATCTTTTTGTTCAAAAAAAAAAAAAAAAACGAGTATAAATATTGTATAGGACAAAAATTATGAAAAATAAATTATTAAAAACTTTAGCCTGCTTTGGAGGAATATTTACAATTGGATCAACAATTGCTATTACTTCTACAAGCTGTGGATGTTCAGCAGAAGAAAAAATAAATCCATTACCAGAAAATGTTTATGATATTCAAGATAATATTTTGATGGGATTTAAAGATGATTTTTTAAATAATCCAGATTCTGAAATTTATAAAGATAATTTTGAAGATTGTGATAGTATGGAAATTCCTGCAAGTGTAACAAGCATTAATGCTAATGCTTTTTATAGTTTTCTAACAACACTTGATACTACAATTCCATCATTTATTAAAAATTTAACTTTTACTGATAATTCTAATTGTTCTTCAATAAGCAATTCTGCATTTGCATTTTGCTCATTAACTTCTGTTGATTTTTCTAATGCAAATAGTTTAGAAAAAATTGAAGATAGTGCATTTTATAAATGTCCTTCTTTAGTTTCTGTTGACTTATCAAATTGTAATAATTTGTCTTCAATTGGATATTGAGCTTTTGATACTTGTCCATCATTAACTTCTGTAACATTTCCAAGTAGTTTAAATTTAATTGATGAATACGCTTTTGCAAGTTGTTCTAAACTAAATGACATAAAATGAGATTTACCTGAAAAATATAAGACTGAC